>JBJTUJ010000295.1:0-5613 GCA_046080685.1 Cyanobium sp.
GCCCTGCTGATCGCCCTGCCGCTGGGGCTGGCCGTGCAGGGCCGTCCCCGCCTGCAGCGGCTGCTGCTGGCCGGCGCCAACACGGTTCAGACCATTCCCAGCCTGGCGCTCTTCGGTCTGCTGCTCACCGTGCCCCTGCTCGGCGGTATCGGACCCACGCCGGCGCTGGTGGCGCTGATCCTCTATGCCCTGCTGCCGCTGCTGCGCGGCCTGATCACCGGCCTGCAGCAGGTGCCGGCTGGCCTGCTGGAGGCCGGCCGGGCCCTGGGCCTCAGCGCGGTGCAGGTGTTGCTGCGGGTGCAGCTGCCCCTGGCCCTGCCCAGCCTGATGGCGGGCCTGCGCGTGGCCACCGTGATCTCGGTGGCCACGGCCACGATCGCCGCCGCGATCGGCGCCGGTGGCCTGGGGGTGTTCATCTTCCGCGGCATCGCCACCGTGAACAACACCCTGCTGCTGGCGGGCGCCCTGCCGTCGGCGGCGATCGCCCTGGCCGCCGATGCCGGCCTCGGCGCCCTGGAGACCCGCCTGCAGCACCGGCAGCGCCAGCGGCGTCCCCGGCGGCGATGGGCTCTGGCCCTCGCCCTTGCCGCCGCCGTGCTGCTGGCGTTCGCTCTGCACGGCCCGGCGCTGCGGCCGGCCGACACGGTGGTGATCGGCGCCAAGGGCTTCAGCGAGCAGCAGCTGCTCGGCGAACTGCTGGCCCAGGAAATCGAGGCCGGAACCCCTCTGAAAGTGAAGCGCGAGTTCAGCCTCGGCAGCACCTTCCTGCTGCATGAGGCCTTGCGCCGCGGCCGCATCGATGGCTATGTCGAGTACAGCGGCACCGCCTGGTCGGCGATCCTCAAGCAGCCCGAGAGCGCGCGCCCCGCCGACCGCCAGGCGCTGTGGCAACGCAGCCGCCAGCTGATGGCGGAGCGCTTCGGGCTGCGGATGTTTCCGTCGCTGGGCTTCGAGAACAGCTTCGCGATGCTGATTCGCCGCGCAGATGGCGAGCGTCTGGGCCTGCGCACCCTCAGCCAGGCGGTGCCGGCCGCACGCTGGTGGCGCGCCGCCTTCGGCTACGAATTCCTCAACCGACCGGATGGCTGGCCGGGCCTGGCCCGCCGCTACGGCTTCCAGCTGGCCTCGCCCCCCAGCGCCATGGATCTGGGCCTCACCTACCGGGCCCTGGCCGAGGGGCGGGTGGATCTGATCGCCGGCGACAGCACCAATGGCCTGATCCCGTCCCTCAACCTGCAGATCCTCGAGGACGACCGCCACTACTTCCCCCCCTACGACGCGGTGCCGGTGTTCAACGCCGCCAGCCTGCGGCGCCACCCGGAGCTGGTGGCGGTGATCGAGAGCCTGGCCGGACGCCTGTCGGCCCCCACGATGCAGCGGCTCAACGCGGCGGTGGATCTGGAGCACCGCAGCCCCGAGCAGGTGATCCGCCAGTGGCGGCGTGAGGCCATTCCGAAGGCGGCCGCTCCCTAGCTTGAACAGCCCCGCTCCCGGTCGCCCGCTGCGACCAGCCCATGGACACCGCCAGCCTGCGCGCCCTGTTCACCAAGCCCTACGGCGCTCCGGCCCCCACCGAGTCCCAGTGGCGCGCCCTCTACGCCGATGACGTCCACTTCCAGGACCCCACCCAGGAGCGGCAGGGCATCGCCGCCTACCTGGCGGCACAGGAGGGGCTGATTCAGCGTTGCGATGACACCTATCTCACTCCCGGCGCGATCGCCATCGACGGCGACACCGCCTTCGTGGAGTGGGAGATGGGCCTGAAGATCAAGGGGATCGAGTTCATCTATCCCGGCACCACCCGTCTGCGCTTCAACGCCGACGGCAAGATCGTCGACCACCGCGACTACTTCGATTTCGTGGGCCCCACCTTCCAGCCCGTGCCGCTCGTGGGTGGCTTCGTGCGCTGGCTCTACCGGCGCTTCGTCGACTGAACGCCGGTCCCCGGCAGCCCGCGCGCCTCGGCCCGCACTCCTGGCGATCAGCGCCGCGACTCCCGGTAGAGCCGCTCCTCCTCGGCCGCCCGGGCGGCGTCCTCCCAGGGGAAGACGATCCACTCCGGATCGGTGCGCACCACCGCCTGCCACCAGATCGGCTCCACCTTGCTGATCCACACCAGCCATTCCGCCCCCTCCAGCTGGCGGTGGGGCGCCAGGGTGCGGCCGGTCTCGTAGATGTCGTCGACCACCAGGCAGCCGGGCTGCGGCGCCGGCAGCAGCGGCAGCTCCAGCCGGTGGCTCAGGCTCACCGCCAGCACCAGCCCGCCGCGCGGCAGGCCATGCACCCCGCTGTAGCGGCGGCCGTGAAGGCGCTCGGCGATGCTCGCCACCGCCCGGTCGAAGTCGTGCCAGGTGAGCACATGCATCGGTTCAGTCTCAGGCGCCTGCATCCGGAGGGCTGCTCCGGCTTGCATCCCTGAACACGATGCAGGCAGATCCCATTCCTGGCCCCGAAGCAGGCGGCTCACCGCGGCAGCAGACGCTGCCGCCACAGCAGCAGCGGCAGGCAGGCGCAGGCCATCAGCGGGCCCGGGGGCAGGTTGAGCCGCAGGGCGAGCGCACAGCCGGCCAGGCTCACCACCAGGCCGATCAGGGCCGCCCACCTCAGCGCCTGCCCCAGGCTGGTGGCATCCGCCAGGGACGCCAGGCTGGGGGCGCAGATCAGCGCCATCACCAGCGCCAGCCCCACCGCGGCGGTGGCGCTCACCACCACCAGCGCCGTTAGGGCCGCCATCAGCAGGCGCAGGCGGCCCATCGGCAGCTCCAGGCTCTCCGCCCCCTCCGGATCCAGCCCGAGCCACTGCCACTGCTGGAAACGCCAGCGAATCAGCGCCAGCAGCAGCGCCAGCACCAGCACCATCCCCAGCAGGTCCCCAGGACCGGCCACCAGCAGGTCGCCGAACAGCAGGGCCTCCAGGTCCATCGGCAGCGCCAGGGCCTGAACCAGCAGCACACCGAGCCCGAGGCTGCCCGCGAGCACGGTGTTGAGCACCGCCTCCGCCGAACCGCTGCCCGAACCGCCGCCATCGGAGCGGGCGGCGATCAGCGCCTCCGCCAGCAGCACCGCCCCGAGGGCGCTGGCCACTCCCCCCAGCAGCAGAGGCAGCCCGAGGGCCTGGGCGAGCACGACCCCGGGCAGCACGGCGTAGGCCATCAGATTGGTGGCCTGGATCCGCTGCTGCAGCACCAGCAGGGTGCCCAGCAGCGGGCAGGTGAGCCCGCAGACCCCTGCCAGCAGAAGCGGAATCAGCCAGAAGAGGGCGTCGGGGGCTGCCAAGGGTTAAGGGAAGGTCGGGAGGACTGGGGGTGCAGGCTGCCGTCCTGCAGGGCGTAGGTGCGGAGCCGCGGCAGGGTCGGCGGCAGGTCGCCGTGGACGCTGAGCACGATCGCGGTGCCCGCATCCACCAGCGTGCGGATCAGGGAACCGAGCTGCAGCCGGCTGGCACCATCGAGACAGGCCATCGGTTCATCGAGCAACAGCACCGCGGCCCTCTGGGTCAGGGCCCGGGCGATCAGGGCGCGCTGGCGCTGGCCGGCGGAGAGGCTGGCGATCGGCCGCTCCCGCAGCTCCTCCAGGCCCACCTGGCGCAGAGCCGGCCGGGCGCTGCGCGGATCGCCATCGGCCCCGAGAGCAACCAGCCCGCCCACGGTGATCGGGTGGCGCCAGTTCAGGGCAGGGGCCAGGGGCACCAGGGCCACGCGCCGTCGCTGCCCCTGCAGGGGGCGTCCGGCCAGCCGCACCAAGCCCCGGCTGGGCCGCAGACGCCCCTGCAGCAGCTGCAGCAGGGTGGATTTGCCCGTGCCGTTGTCGCCGCGGATCACGCTGCAGGTTCCGGGCGCCACATCGAGATCAACGCCCACCAGAACGGGCTGACGACCGAAGGCGAAGGCAAGGTCGCGGGCCTGCAGGAGCGGTGGATCCAAGGGCGCGTCCCACAGGGAGGGAGCAGGCTACCGGCAGTTACGAATGAGAACCATTATCGTCCTCACACCCTTGGGTCCGGATGGATGGCTGTGTCCCTGCCCTGGTCGGCGCTGCTGCTGGGGGGCGCCGTGCTGCTGTCGGCTCCGATCGCAAGGGCCGCCACGCCGCCGCTGGTGGTGGCCGCCGATGGCGTGCTCTGCGATCTCACCCGCACCCTGGCCGCCGATCAGGCCCGGGTGGTCTGCCTGATCCCGCCCGGCAGCGATCCCCATCAGGCGGTGCTCCGCCCCCGCGACCGCCAGGCCCTGGCTGAGGCCCGGCTGGTGCTGATCAACGGCTACGGCCTCAGCCCCGTCCTGGCACGGGTCACCACCACAGCTCCCCGGGTGGCCGTGGCCGAGCAGGCGGTTCCGGCCAGCCCCGGCCGCGATCCGCACGTGTGGCACAACCCCTCCCAGGCCGCCGCCATGGTGCGCGTGCTGGAAGCCCGCCTGGCGCCGGTGCTCCCAGGCGGAGCCTCGGCGGGTCTGAACCGACGCAGCCAGGCGGCCAGCGCCGTGCTGGCCGATCTGGGGCGCTGGGCGGAGGTGCAGATCGACACCGTTCCCTCCCGCAGCCGCGTGCTGGTGAGCGAACACCGCGCCTTCTCGAGCCTGGCCCGGCGTTTCGGGGTGCGCGAGCTGCCCCTGCTGGATTCCTTCAGCACCGCCGGCGTTCTGCGCCCCGCCAGCCTCGGCCAGATGACCAAGGCGGTGCGCGACTCAGGCACGCGCCAGATGTTCGCCGAGTCGCTGCCGGTCTCCAAGACCCTGCGGCGGATCAGTCGTGCCAGCGGCGTGCCCGTGAACCCCACCCCCCTGGTGGCCGATGGTCTCGCCCCCGGCCGCTCCACCGTCCAGACCGCCACCGGCAACGTCTGCACCTTCGTCAACGGCCAGGGCGGCCGCTGTGACGGGGCCGGCGCCGAAGCGCTCGGCCGGCGCTGGGCCTCGATCCGCTGACCCTTCGACCCTCTTCCCACCCCACCCCTCCTGCTCCCTCCCCCTCCGATGGCAAGGCCTCGCCCGTTCCCGCTTTCCCCCAGGGTCGCCCTGCTACCGGCAGGGCTGCTGCTCGCCCTGGCCGCTCCGGCGCCGCTGCGCGCCCACGGCGCCGCCGGCGGCGAGGAGCTGGCGCCGGGCACCTTCCGCGTCTCCCCGGTGCTCACCCTGGAGGGTCACGCCGGTCTGGAGAACAACCTGGAGGGCCAGCCCCGCCACTACGCCATCGATGGCCTGGTGGGCGTGGTGATGGAGTGGGGCCTGCCGAACAAGGGCAGCTTCGCGATCGAGGCCATGCTCGGACCCGCCCTGGTGTGGGGCGAGGCCGAGCACTTCTACGGGCGGGTGCACGTCGACGAGGCGCCGGGCCACGGCGGCGGCCACGGCGATGACCACGCCGGCGAGCACGACGGGGAGGAGCACGCCGAGGAGACGGCTCACGGTCATGCCCACGGGCACGGCCATGGCGGCGCCCCCTTCCGCCGCACCGACATCAAGGGCCAGCTCCAGGTGCGCTACCAGCCGAATCAGCGCCTCTCCTTCTTCGCCGAGTGGTTGCCCTACCTCGTGACCCAGGATCAGGGGGAGGACATTCAGGGCCTCAAGAACGAGGTGGGCGTTGGCCTGGCGTTCGCCTTCGGCGACGGCG
>JBJTUJ010000296.1:0-19981 GCA_046080685.1 Cyanobium sp.
CGGCAACGCTTACACCCACCGCCGCATGGCTGCCTGCCTGCGCGACATGGAGATCGTTCTCCGCTACATCACCGACGCAACCTTCACCGGCGACGCTTCGGTGCTGGAAGACCGTTGCCTCAACGGCCTCCGTGAAACCTACCTCGCCCTCGGCGTGCCCGGCGCTTCGGTGGCTGAAGGCATCCGCAAGATGAAGGACGCCGCCATCGCCATCGCCAACGATCGCAACGGCATCACCCCCGGTGACTGCTCCGCCCTGATGTCCGAAATCGGCACCTACTTCGATCGGGCCGCCGCCGCCGTCGCCTGATCGCGACTCTCTTCGGTTCCACTCACTTCACTCCACTCCAATGAAGACTCCCCTCACCGAGGCCGTCGCAGCCGCCGATTCCCAGGGCCGCTTTCTCTCCAACACCGAGCTCAACGCCGCTTTCGGTCGTTTCGAGCGCGCCGCCAATGCCCTCGCTGCCGCCAAGGCCCTCACCGCCAACGCTGACAGCCTCGTCAACGGCGCTGCCCAGGCCATGTACAACAAGTACCCCTACACCACCCAGCAGCAGGGCTCCAACTTCGCCGCCGACGCCCGCGGCAAGGCCAAGTGCGCCCGTGACATCGGTTACTACCTCCGTCACATCACCTACTCCCTGGTTGCTGGTGGCACCGGCCCCCTCGACGAGTGCCTGATCGCCGGTCTCGACGAGATCAACCGCGCCTTCGACCTCTCCCCCTCCTGGTACGTCGAAGCCCTCAACTACATCAAGGCCAACCACGGCATCGCCGGTGATCCTGGCGTCATCGCCAACAACTACATCGACTACGCCATCAACGCTCTCTCCTGAGCCTTGATCCTCGTCGATCCTCAGGGCCCCCTCTCAGGAGGCCTTTTTTTCGTGACGCTCTCCGCTCACCGCATCCGGAATGCACCGGGCGCGGTGGCACGATCGGTGGCCACGCATGTTCCACCGGGCCATGGCCCCCTCCGATGCCCATACCTCGATCCCGCTGACGTGGGCCGGGGAGCCGATCAGCGAGGCGGAGGCCCTGCGCCGGCTGCGCCAGAGCGAAGACCTCTCGCTGCAGTATTACGCCGCCTGGTGGCTGGGCCGGATGCGCAGCACCCATCCCGAGGCGGTGCCTCTGCTGCGCACGGCCCTGCGCCAGCGGCAGCCCGAGGATCCGAGCATCGGCGTGGGCACCAATGCCGTGGCCCGCAATGCGGCCCGTGCCCTCGGCAAGCTGGGCCGGCCTGAAGCGATCCCCGACCTGCTGGAGGCCCTCGAGGACGAGGATGACGGGCTGCGCGAAGCGGCCGCCCGTGCCCTGGGGCAGCTGCAGGCCGAGGAGGCGCTGGCTCCGATCTGCGCCCGGCTCGCCAGTGGACCGCAGGGGGCCGGGGCCCCACGGGAGAACAGCCCGAAACTGCGGGAGCCCTGCGAGGCCCTGATCGAAGCTCTCGGCGACATCGGCAGCCCTCGCCCCACCGTGGTGGAGGTGATCGTTCCCTTCCACGACCATGAGCGGCTGATCATCCGGGCCGCGGCGGCCCGCGCCCTGCTGCAGCTCACCGGGGAGCGGCGCTGGGGGGAGAGCCTGCTGGAGCTGCTCGTGCATCCCCAGCTGCAGGTCAGGCGGGCGGCCCTGATGGATCTGGGGGCGGTGGGGTGGAGGCCGGCGCTCGAGCCGATCCGTGGCACCCTGGCGGAGAACAGCCTCAAGCTGATCGCCCTGCGGGGCCTGGTGGAGCAGGGTCAGGGCGAGCCCAGCGCCGAGGCGGTGCTGGCGGTGATGGATGAGCTCCTCTGAGGTTCGCGCTGCTGGCCCACTCCCGACCCATGACGCCGCGATGACGAGCGCGATGACCCGAACGACCCTGATCGAAGCGGTGCGGCAGGCGAGCACGGCCCAGGAGCTGCTCACGGCGGCCCAGGCCCTGGCGGCCGCCGCCAGTCCGGACATGGAGGCTGACGCCATCGGCTGTCTGGTGGACCTGCTCGGCTACAACAACCCCGGCGCGGCCGTGGCGGCGGTCGACGGACTGATCGCGATCGGGCCTGCCGCCGTGCCGCCCCTGCTGGAGGGTCCAGACGAACACAACTACGGGGCCCGCGCCTGGGCCGTGCGCGCCCTGGCCGGCATCGGCGACGTGCGGGGCCTCGAACTGCTGGAGTCAGCCCTGGGCAACGACATCGGCCCCAGCGTGCGCCGAGCTGCGGCCCGCGGGCTTGGCCAGCTCCGCTGGGAAGCCCTCCCCGCGGGCGAACAGGAGGCGATCCGCGAGCGTGCCCTGGCGGCCCTCGAACGCAGCCTCGCCGATGGGGAGTGGGTGGTGCGCTACGCCGTGGCGGTGGCACTGGAGGGTCTGGGCCTGTCCCTGGCGGGCTCTGCGCTCCACGGCAGGATCCGCACGGCCCTGGAGGGGCTGGGCGATCCCTCCGGCGAGGACACGCCGGTGGTGCGCCAGCGCGCCCAGCTGGCCCTGCAGCGACTCCCCACGACCGAACCCACCCCATGAGCACCCCATCCCAGCAGCCCGTGCGGGTGCTGTTCGTCTGCCTCGGCAACATCTGCCGCTCCCCGGCCGCCGAGGGAGTGTTTCTGGATCTGCTGGCCCGCGAAGGGCTGGAGCAGGCCTTCATGGTGGATTCCGCGGGCACTGCCGGCTGGCACACCGGCAAGCGGGCCGACGCCCGGATGCTGGAGGCGGCGGACCGCCGGGGCATCCCCCTGCCCAGCCGGGCCCGCCAGCTGGAAGCCGCCGACCTCGAGGCCTTCGACCACGTCCTGACGATGGACCGCGACAATCTCGCCGAGGTGCGCCGGCTGGCGAAGCGCCATGGCCTGGATGCCGGCCACGTCCGCCCCCTGCTCAGCCACGCCAGCAGGGCGGGGGTCGAAGAGGTTCCCGATCCCTACTACGGCAGCGAGGAGGGCTTCGAGCACGTGCTCGATCTGCTGGAGGACGCCTGCCGCGGCCTGCTGGAGGAGCTCCGCCCCGCTTCCCCTCAGGTGGAGTCGCCCTGATCCAGGGGCCAGGCCTCCTCAGGCACCCGCTCGCGGAAGTGGGCCACCAGGGCCTCGATCACCGCATCGATCGCCATGCCGTCGGTGACCAGTTCGGCCGCATCCTCCGCCTGGCGCAGGGGCGCCACCTCCCGGGTGGAATCGAGCCGGTCGCGCTCGGCGATCTGGGCCTCAAGCTCCGCCAGGGAGGGCACCGGGTAGCCGCGCTCGGCCAGATCCCGGGCACGACGGCGGGCGCGCTCGGCCACGGTGGCCGTGAGGAACACCTTGCACTCGGCATCGGGGAACACGGCCGTGCCGATGTCGCGGCCTTCGGCCACCAGCCCACCCCGCTCCCCCAGTGCCTGCTGCTGGCGTGTGAGAGCCTCCCGCACGCAGCCATGGGCGGCCACGGCGGCCACGGCGGCCGTGACCTCGGGGCTGCGGATCGCCTCGGTGACCTCGTGGCCGTTGACCCACACCCGCTGCTCGCCATCGGGCCCCGCTTCGAGGCGGAGGTCCAGGCCCTCGAGCCAGGGGGCCACGGCGGCGGCATCGCCCGGATCGGCCCCCTGACGCTGCACCCACCAGGTGACGGCGCGGTACATCGCCCCGGTATCGAGGTACACCAGGCCCATCTGCCGGGCGAAGGCCCGCGTCACGGTGCTCTTGCCGGCACCGGCGGGGCCGTCGATGGCGACGATCGGAGGACGGGACATCAGGAACACGTGATCGATCAGGCGGCTGGGGCCGCAATGGACCGCCGCGGCCAGCAGAGCCAGTCCCTGTGCCCGCCGCAGCGGCCTCAATGTATGCGCCTCCACCAGTTGCACGTACTCCACGGCGAGATCCGCGCGCTGCAGGGATGCGCGCACCCCGTCGATCAGACGCTCGGCCTCGCGCTCGCCGCAGCCATGGGCCGCCCGGGCGGCCCGCAGGGCCCGGGGCAGGGCGGCGGCGGCGAGCCAATGATCGGGATCCAGGTAGCGGTTGCGGGAACTGCGGGCCAGCCCGTCGGCCTCGCGGACCGTGGCGACCCCCCGCAGCGCCAGGGGCAGGCCCAGGTCCGCCACCACCCGGCGCAGGATCACCAATTGCTGCCAGTCCTTCTCACCGAAGAAGGCCCGATCGGGGCGCACCAGGGCGAACAGGCGGCACACCACGGTGGCGACCCCGTCGAAGTGGCCGGGACGGGAGGTGCCGCAGAGGGTGGACTGGAGGGGCAGAGGAGGCTGCACCCGGGTCAGGCCCTCCGCCCCTTCCGGATAGACCTCCCCCAGCGCCGGGGCGAACAGGGCATGGGCGCCGGCAGAGGCCGCCCGATCGGCATCGGCAGCTAGATCGCGGGGGTAGCGCTCGTAATCCTCATGGGGGCCGAACTGCAGCGGGTTCACGAACACGCTCACCAGCACCCGCGGAGGGGGAAGGCCCGGGAGGGGACTGCCGGCCCGTTCGATCAGCCGGGCGTGGCCCGCGTGCAGGGCGCCCATGGTGGGCACGAAGTGGAGGGGCGAACCGGTCGTACGGCGACGCCACTCGACCAGGGCGGCACGGGTCTGCAGCAGCTCCACCCTCGGTCGGCTCCCCTGGAATGTTGAAAAGACCCATCCGCCAATCTGACGGATGGGCCTGGGGGCCTCGGATACAGAGGCTGGCTGAACGGTCAGTTCAGGACTTCGAGCCGGACCTGAGCGACGCCGCTGGAGGTGACCCCCAGCTCGGTGGCAGCGCCATGGGCCAGGTCGATGATGCGACCGCCGTGGAAGGGACCGCGGTCGTTGATGCGAACCACGGTGCTGCGACCGTTATAGAGGTTGGTGACGCGCACGCGGGTGCCGAAGGGCAGCCAGCGGTGGGCGGCGGTGAGGGTGCCGGGGCGGAAGACTTCACCACTGGCGGTGCGGTTGCCGTAGAAGCCCGGTCCGTACCAGCTGGCCTGACCACTCATCACCTGACCCGCCGAGGCGATCAGCTGGCCCAGGGCGAGGGGAGTCGGAGGAATCTGGCGCAGGAACTTCTCGTCCCAGCTCGGAGCGGCATCGGAATCGAGGATGGCCAGACGGGCGTCCGGCGCAGCCGAGGAGGAGAAGGAACCGGCCAGGGCAGGGGTGGCAAGCCCGCTGCCGGTGATCAGGAGGGCGGCGGCGCCCAGCAGTTGGAAAGAACGCATAACAATCGAAACAAGCTGGCTGATAAGCCGGAGACCGGGCCTGAGGCCAGGAGTTCCGGATGGGATTCGCAAGTAGGAACTGCCGGATTGCAGCAGCGCGTGATTACGAATGGGCCGAACGAGTTCCTGACAGAAATTGACGACTTGGCAAAGGTAACGGCTGCAGCCCGAAAGGAAAGTGCAGCGGGCTACGGCAAAGAACGATCAGATTTCATCATGTTTTGCCCTGATCCCCGCCAGCACAGGCCTGCCTAGCCGCATCGGGCTCACCTGCAAATCAGAAAATCTGATCTGGATGATCAGCACGCCTGATCGAACGATCGACCGATCGGCGAACCGTCCACCTGAAAGAGGGTCGAGCGTGGGCCCCGCCATTGCAGGATCGGGTCAGCCCCGCCGCAGCAGGCCATGGATTACCGCACAGCAGGCGTCGACGTGGTCGCCGGCCGCGCCTTCGTGGAGCGGATCCGCTCCAGCGTGGAAGCGACCCGTCGTCCAGAGGTGGTGGGCGGGCTGGGGGGATTCGGGGGCCTCTTCCGGCTGCCCGGAGGGATGCGACGGCCGCTGCTGGTGGCCGGCACGGATGGCGTGGGCACCAAGCTCGAGCTGGCCCAGGCCCACGGCCGCCACCACGACGTGGGCATCGATCTGGTGGCGATGTGCGTCAACGACGTGATCACCAGTGGCGCCGAGCCGCTGTTCTTTCTCGATTACATGGCCACCGGCAAGCTCAGTCCGGAGGCGATGGCGGCCGTGGTGGAAGGGATCGCCGAGGGTTGCCGCCAGAGCGGCTGCGCCCTTCTGGGCGGGGAAACCGCCGAAATGCCCGGCTTCTACGAACCCGGCCGCTACGACCTGGCGGGCTTCTGCGTGGCCGTGGTGGAGGAGGACGAGCTGATCGATGGCTCGACCATCCGGGCCGGCGACCGGATCGTGGCCGTGGGCAGCAGCGGGGTGCACAGCAACGGCTTCAGCCTGGTGCGGCGCATTCTCGAGGCCTCCGGTGCAGGACCCACCACCCGGCTCGAGCAGGACGAGACCCCCTTGATCGAGCGGCTGCTCACCCCCACGGCGCTCTACGGCTCGCTGGTGCGGGCCATCCGGGCAGCGGGCCTGCCCGTGGGCGGCATGGCCCACATCACCGGCGGCGGGCTGCCGGAGAACCTGCCCCGCTGCCTCCCCCCCGGTCTCCATGCCCGGCTGGATCCCACCAGCTGGGAGCGGCCCGCCCTGTTCCGCTGGCTGCAGCGGCAAGGGGGCGTGCCGGAGCCGGACATGTGGAACACCTTCAACCTCGGGGTTGGGTTCGTTCTGGTGGTAACCCAGGAAGCGGAGGCATCGGCGCTGGAGCTTTGCCGCACCCAGGGGCACCACGCCTGGACGATCGGCGACGTGGCGCCGGGGGAAGCCCCTGCGGCAGGCCTGGAGGGATTGCCGTACGCGGCCCCCACCGGCAGCGGCAACGCCAATCTCTAGGCTCCGCCTAGTGGCAGGTTCAGTCCCCCCAGCCCACTCTTCTCCCTACCCATACGTCGTCCGATCCGGAATGTTCACCAACTCGAACCGCATCACCCGCCGCCGCAGTTCCGCCGGGCCGGTGCCGCCCCAGCGCCCCCAGCAGCCGCGGCCCCGGTTCCGAGAAGCAGGCACCCGGGAAGGAAGCGGCCAGCGGCCCACCTTTCTCACCCTGCGGGACCACGGCAAGGTGTATGTGGCGGATCTGCCCCGCCTTTCCGATGGCCAGCTCAGCCAGATCGCCCGGGAGGCGCAGGAGGTACTCGACAGCCTCAACCGCCGCCTGCTGGAGCTCGAGGCCCAGCTCCAGCTCAGTGAGATGGAGCAGGACACCCGCATCCGGGCCACCACCAAGCGCGACGTGACCGAGCGCTTCCTGGGGGCGATCGCCCAGGAACAGGATCTGCGCCGCAGCAATCCGGCCCTGAGGGCAGCCGCCGGCGAATCCCTGGCCCGGGCGTTCCTTGAACTGGCCCGTCACCGGCTGCCGGGATCCACCTTCGACTCCCTGCTGCAGGAGGCCCTGGCCGCCTGCGGGCCGAGCCCCGATGGGAGCAGCCTCCCGGAGGAGGATCCCCAGGTGATGCGGCTGCTGCAGCGCCAGGAGGAACCCCAGCCCCGGCCGGAAGTGCTGCCGGTGGTGCTCACGCCCGACGCTCCTGCCGCGGTGCGTGCCGGCTGAGGAGCACTGGAGCACTGAACCTCTCCGGATGCGCCGGCGCTCAGGCGCTCTGGAAGGGGTTGGCGGGCATGCGCGCCCGGCAAGCGAGAGCCAGACGATCCAGGTTCGCGCGCTCGTCGGTGCTGAGCTCCCAGGCCAGGGCCGCTGCGGCCGCCTCGGCCTGCTCCCGCGTGCGCAGGCCAACGATCGGCATCGCCCGATGGGCCCGGCACCAGTTCAGTGCCACCGCCGCCGGCGTGGCTCCATGGGCCCGTGCGATTCCATCCACGGCTTCCAGCAGCGGCTGGGCCCCAGGCCACAGACGGCGGAACAGCAGTCCCCGGGGGCCCGCGGGGGGATCCAGCCGGCCCGGGGAGCGGGCCAGCAGACCCAGGGCCAGGGGGCTGTAGGCGATCACCTCAATGCCCAGGTCGCGGCAAACGGCGACGGCGCCGCCGGGAAGCAGGGCCTCGGGAGCCAGCAGCGAAAGCTGGATCTGCAGGCTGCAGAGCGGCACGCCCCGCTCGGCCAGACGCTGATGCAGAGCCACCAGCCGCCTGGGGCCGAGGTTCGACACCCCGAGTTCGCGCACCTCACCCCGCTGCACCCGATCCGCCAGGCCATCCACCAGCGGCCCCTCCTGCCAGGGGGCATAGCGGGCGGTGCTCCAGTGCAGCTGCACCCGATCGAGCTTGCCCTGGAGCCGCTGCCGCGAGCCGGCCAGCGCGCGATCGAAACCGCTCCGTCCCAGCCGCCAGGGGAAGGGCGCCAGCTTGGTTGCCACCGTGAGCCGATCGCGTCGGGCGGTGGGAAGGGAGGCGCAGAAGCGGCCCAGCAGGGCCTCGCTGCGACCGCCGAAGCGGCCGGTGCCGTAGGAATCCGCGGTGTCGAAGAACGTGAGGCCCAGTTCAACGGCCCGCCGAAAGGCCGCTTCCAGCTGGTCGTCCCGTGCCGGGTCGTAACCCCAGAGGAACTGGTTCCCCCAGGCCCAGGTGCCCACGCCGATACGGGGGACAGGGCCACGGGGAACGATGGACATGGCGCGGCGACGGCAGGTCTGACGCCATGATCAACCCAGTGTCGTTGCCGCCGCCGGTCGTGCCCGTCCCCTCCCCGCAGTGCCGTGAAGAGGCCCCACCCGGCACTCCGGCCCTGGGCGAATCCGCCGGCGTCCCGGGCGACTCCGACAGCCAACCCCCTGTCCCCGAGCCCGTGCTCTGCGGCCACTGCGGCCGCACCGCCACGAACGGCATCTCCTGCCAGGGGATGTGCGTGGCCGATTCGGGCTACTGAAGCGGGGTGGATCCGTTCCGTGCAGCCCGTGCGATCCGCCCGGCCGGGATCGCCCGGATCGCAGCAGTGTTCACGATCCTCAGCCTGCACCTGGTGGGCCTTGTTGATGGGCCGGCCCGCTTCGCACGGGCCCAGGCCGGGGTGGATGCCTTCGGACGCTGGGAGCAGGGACTGCGCCGCTGCAGGATCGAGCGAACAGCCCCCGGCGGCACTGCAGCCGGCTCAGAGCCGGCATCGCCCTCAGGCCAGAGCTGCCAGCGCCTGCGCCTGGATCAACAGCTCGAGGGGCTGCTGGTGATTCGCTGGGTGAGCGGTGCCGCCGGCAGCCGCTATTCCAGTCGCCAGCTCGTGTTTGCCGGCCTGCTGGACCAGGCCAGTCCTCCCCTGCGCTGCAACCCTCAAGGGGTGTGCCGGCCGGCCGGAGCCATGGCGGTGTGGGTGAGCGTGGTGGCCGAATCGGGGTTCGACCCGCGCGGGCTCGCCCTCGGCCTCCCCAGCACCCGCAGGGTTCAGGGTCTGTGCCGCCTGGAGGCCCGGCGCTTCCAGTGCGAGGCTTCGGATCCTGACGGGAGGCGCTGGCGGGCCGAGGGGACTCCCTGAAGCGCGAGGCTGTGACGCCCGGCGATCAGGGAAGGGCGAACCAGCTGCTCAGGCGCCCCGGATCACCGCCAGGATCGCCACCGGCGGTGATCACCGCATGCGGAACGCCGAGGGGAGAGGTCCACTCGAACCGGCAGAAGCCCGGGCCCGTCTGGGAGCAGCTCTGGAGTTCGGGATAGAGATGGCAGCGGCGGTCGAGCTGAATCGTGGAACACACGCTGCTGGCGGCACGGGGACGGGGCTTCCAGCCCGCCGACCGGAGGGCGAGTCGGGCCTCGCCGTAGGCCTGCCCAGGACGCAGGGGGGGATCGGCGCCGCCGTCCCGCCCGCGACCGGCCTCCGGAAGGGCGGTGAAGGCAAGGCCGGCCACCAGGGCGGACGCGCTAAGGAGGCGGAGGACCAGACTGGGGCATGCTCCGACCCCGGGGATGGGCATCGGGCGTCAGCCGGGGAGCCGGACGGCGGGAGCCGGCAGGTCGGGGCGGGTCACGAAGCTGTCGCTGAGGGCCAGCCCCCGCTCCAGCAGGCGGATCCGCGACTCCTTGAGGCAGTACTTGCAGCCTCCGGTGGTCTGCAGATGGCGCTCCGGTGTGATGCTGATCAGCTTCACCGGATGGCGGCGGCAGCGGATGCGGATCGGCGTCTTGAAGCTCTTGTAGACGATCTCGCTGTAGTCGTAGTGGTCGCCGAAACGGGACAGGGCCCGGGCCAGGAAGAGCTCGCGGCTGATCGGACTCCCCATGACACGGATCTCACTCCCCAACGCTAGGCAACCTGACGCCCGAGGCACGAAGGGTTCGGTTTTCGTTACCCGGACCGACCCGACGCACGGGCTGCCGGAGGTCCTACAGAGGACCAAGCCGCATCCGGCATTTGAAGGTCACCCATCTCGACGACGAGCACCTGCTGCGTCTTTCCTCCGAGGAAGTGGCCCTGCTGGTGGATCTCTGCCATGCCGCCGCCTTCTCCGATGAACTCGCCGCCGGCGCGGACACCCGCCGCCAGCTTCAACGGTTCATGGGAGACGTCCAGTCGTCCCTGTTCGACACCGCCCAGGACGTCTGGCGGCGGCAGAGAGCCGAGGCTCTCAGAAGCGGCGGTTGAGCTGGGCCGTGGCGATCTGGGTCTCCCGCAGCAGCAGCAGCAGGGCCAGCATCAGCGCCAGCATCGCCACCACGAACAGGAGAACCACGATCGCCGCCAGGTCAAGGGCGGCGACCGCACTCACGAACATCACCGCCACGACCGCAGCCACCAGCACCCCCGTGAGGGTGGCGCACTGGATCGCCCGCATCAGCAGGCGGCTGCGGCACCGCAGGAAGTCGAAGATATCGGCGGCAGCGCGGGAACGGGCCTCCGGCGAGCAGGTGGACCGGGAACGGATCCCGAGCTGATCGGCGCGATCCAGCACCCGCGTCAGCCGATTGGTGAGCACACCGATCAGGCCGGAGACGCCGGTGAGCAGGAACACCGGCGCCACCGACGACTGGATCGCCCGGGCCAGCCCCTGCACCGGGGCCTGATCCCCCGGCACCGGGATGGAGGCCAGCAGGGGCGCCGCAGACGAGGGCAGCCAGGGGAGAGGAGCCATCGGGGGAGGAGTGCGTCGGCTCGGCCCGCGCGCCGCGGCGGGGGAACCTGACCGGAATTCGCCCTGCCCAGTCACCGGCCCATGGGGGCACCTGGGAGGGCGGAGGTTGAAGGCGGCACCCAGATTCGAACTGGGGGTAAAGGATTTGCAATCCTCTGCCTTACCACTTGGCCATGCCGCCGTACGGGGAACCAGACTCCCCGCTGCGGATCGTATCAGCCATGGCATGTCCTCCCGTCTGCTGATCCTGAGCAACGGGCACGGGGAGGATCTGATCGCCCTGCGGGTGCTGGAGGCTCTCCAGCGGCGCAGGGAGAACCTGGAAGCTGCCGTCCTACCGCTGGTGGGACTGGGCACGGTCTTCGCCGCGGCGGAACGGGAGGGAAGGATCAGGCGGATCGGCCCCCGGGGCCAGCTGCCCAGCGGCGGCTTCAGCAACCAGAGCCTCGGCGGCCTGCTGGCCGATCTGAGGGCGGGTCTGCCGCTCCTGAGCCTGCGGCAGTGGCAGGAGGTGCGGGCCTGGGGACAGGGGGGCGATCCGGTGCTGGCAGTGGGCGATCTGCTCCCCCTGCTGCTGGCCTGGAGCGGCGGCAGCCCCTATGGCTTCATCGGCACCCCCAAGAGCGACTGGACCTGGGCCAGTCCGCCTCCGCGGGGCTGGGGCGCCTCGCCCCTGGCGGATGGCTACCACCGGGCCAAGGGCAGCGAGTGGGATCCCTGGGAATGGGCCCTGATGGGCGCCCGCCGCTGCCGGCTGGTGGCGGTGCGGGACCGGCTCACGGCGTCGGGACTGCGGCGCCATGGCGTTGCGGCCCTGGCCCCCGGCAATCCGATGATGGATGGGTTCGGGGCACCGCCGCCCCCCGCCGCCCTCGAGCGGCGGCGCCGTCTGCTGCTGCTGCCCGGGAGCCGGATGCCGGAGGCCCTGGGGAATCTGCGCCGGCTGCTGGCGGCCCTGCCAGATCCCCTGGAACCCACCACCGTGCTGGTGGCCACCGGGGCCCGGCCCGACGCCACTGAACTGGACCCATTGCTGGAGACCGGGGGCTTCCGCCCGGGCCCGCTCTCCTTCGATGGCGCCCCGACCTGGGAGCGGGGACGCCTTCAGCTGCTGGTGGGCTCCGGCCGCTTCGCCGCCTGGGCATCCTGGGCCGAGCTGGGGCTGGCCACTGCCGGCACCGCCACGGAACAACTGGTGGGGCTGGGTATGCCGGCCCTGTCGCTGCCGGGACCGGGCCCCCAGTTCAAGGCCGGCTTCGCCCGGCGCCAGAGCCGGCTGCTGGGCGGGGCGGTGCAACCCTGCCGGAATGGGGAAGAGCTGCGGGCACGGATGGTCCAGCTGCTGGCGGATGGGAGCGAAAGGCGGCGGCTCGGGGCGATCGGCCGGCGCCGCATGGGCCCGGCCGGCGGCAGCGACCGCCTGGCGGCCCTGATCGAGGAGCGGCTGCTCACCCCCGCCTTCTGAAAGCAGCCCATGCCCCGGGCGATCGGGCCGGCAGGGATGATGGGAGCCCTCGCTTCCCTCCCATGGCCGGCATCACGGACCGGGCCTACAACGCCGCCTGCAGCCGGCTCGCCACCCGCCTGGGCATCAGCCAGTCCTCGGCCCGCCGCAAGGTGGACATCCGGGCCGCGGCGGAGGGGCTTAAGGAGGCCGACGCCAAACGGGACCTGGCGGAACGGATGCTGGCGGAGGCCGACAGCGCCGGGGTGGACAACGGCCAGCTGCTCACCTCCCAACTCGAAGCCGTCGGCAACGACGAGAACTTCATGATCGAGGACTGAGCCGCTGCCCCGGCGGCTTAGTCCTCCAGGCGTCCATGCGGCCCTGGTGCAAGCCCTCAGTGCTCGAAGGTGCGCTCGAAGCGGAGGCGATCCAGGTCGGCGAACACGGGGATGCAGGCGAAGCAGCGCAGGGCCAGCTCCCAGCGACCCTCCCGGCGCAGCATCGCCTCCAGCCGATCGCGGGCGGCCAGGAGCCAGCGCACGTCACCGGCTGCATAGGCCAGCTGGGCCTCGCTGAGCTCCTCGACCCGGCCCCAGTCGGAACTCTGGGCCTGCTTGTCGAGTTCCACTCCCACCAGCTCGTTCACCACATCCTTGAGGCCGTGGCGCGGCGCATAGGTACGGGCCAGGCGGCTGGCGATCTTGGTGCAGAACACGGGCTCCACCGCGATCGCAAGGTTCTCCGCCAGGGCCGCCACGTCGAAACGGGCGAAGTGGAACACCTTCTCGATCGCGGGGTTCTCCAGCAGGGCCTGCAGGCGCGGGGCCGCGCTCTGGCCGCGGGCCAGCCGCAGGCAGCAGACGTTGTCGCGCTCGTCGGCGATCTGCACCAGGCAGAGCCGATCGCGACCATGCACCAGCCCAATGGCCTCGGTGTCCACCGCCAGGGCCAGGGCCTCCTGGTACGAGGCCAGCCACTCCGCATCAAGATCCCCGTCGAACACGGCGAAGCGGGAGGGGGGAGCCGCGGCGGGGGCCTGGGTCATCGGCAGGGGAAAGGGTGACGGATCCCATCGTGGCCCACGGCCGCTGGCCAAGGGTGAGAATGGGGGCTGATCGTCGCGGCCCCGCCGATGCCCACCCTGGGGTCCACCCTCCTGCTCACCCTGCTGCTGGCCATCGGCCTGGTGTTCTTCCTGCGGGCCGCCAGCAAGGACCGCACCACGGTGGTGGAGGTCCATTCGCCTAAGCCGCCGGTGGAGGTGCTTGAGGGGCTGAGCGGCTGGCTGACGCAGCGGGGCTGGAAGCCCGAGGCCACCGATCCCGAACGGCGGCTGCTGCAGTTCAGCGGCCAGGTGAGGGCCAGCGGCGGCCTGGCGCTGCTCCTGTCGCTGCTGGGGGCCGTGGGCGCCGCCTGCCTGGGGCTCGTGCTGCGCCAGCTGATGCCCGGGCTGGGCGGATGGCCGCTGCTGCTGGCCCTGCTCGGTCCCGTGGCCGGCCTGATCTACCGCCGCCGGGCCGCCCGGCCCGAGAGCGTGGAGCTGCGGCTGGTGAGCGACGAGGCGGCAGAGGGCAGCACTTTGCGCCTGCGGGCCCACCGCGACGAACTGATCGCCATCGAGCGCGACCTTGGCCCGGTGCTCCAGCTCGCCAGCGACGGCTCCCTGCTCCATTCCCCGATCTGACCCCGCCGCCGTCGATGCCCCCCTTCCTCCGCCGCCACGGCCGACTGTCCCTGCTGCTCTCGGCGGCCCTGCTCCTGGCCGGCCCCGCCGCCGAGGCCCAGCAGCTCGCCAACCGCGGCACGTCCTCCGGCGTGGCGCCCGTTGCACCGGGAGCGATCGACCCGGTGCTGGGGGTCCGCAGCCCCCTCCCCAAGGACTGGATCGGCCTGCGCCAGCTGGTCCCCAACACCCCGATCCTGGTGATGGCAGGCCACGCTGATTCCCAGGGCATCAGCGGCTCCGGCACCAGTGGGGCGGCGGTGGCGGCCGGTGCGCCGCCGATGTATCCCGGCATCACGGATGAGCACTACTGGAACCTGGTGATCGCCCATGCCGTGGCCACCCTGGGCCAGCAGCGGGGCCTCAACATCCGCTTCTACAAGCCCCCGGTGCGCACGATCGTCGACGGCGACGACCCCGGCACCAACTGGAGCGAGGGCCGGGCCCACGCCGCCGCCGGCGGCTATGCCCTGGAGATCCACTTCGATGCCTGGGGCCCCTCCGGTGTGGGCTCCGGCCTGATTCCGCCCCTGCACACCGCCTTCAGCACGATCGACGAGCAGCTGGCGCGGGAGTTCGGCGCCTATCCGATGACCTTCCGCGACCGCCTCGGCGGCCCGAAACGAGGGATCGCCCTGCTGGAAGTGGGCAAGCTGGAGGGTCGTCTCGAGGCCTACCTCCGCGATCCCCGCACCCGCCCGTGGGCGGTGAACACCATCGCCACCCGCATCGTGGAGGCGATCGAGCGCGGTCTGGGCCGGAGCGGCCGGCCGGCCATGGCCGAGCGGGAGGAGCTCAGGCCACGGCGTGGTGGGGTGCGCAGCGCTCAGCCAGGCTCGAATCCCCCAGCCAATTCTGGGGACGGGTGAAGACGTCGGTGAGCAGGGCTTCGCGGCTGCCGGGCTCCACCGCATAGCCGTACTCCCAGCGCACCAGCGGCGGCAGCGACATCAGGATCGACTCCGTGCGGCCGTTGGTCTGCAGACCGAAGATCGTGCCCCGGTCGAACACCAGGTTGAACTCCACGTAGCGGCCGCGGCGGTAAAGCTGGAACTGGCGCTCCCGCTCGCCCCAGGAGAGGCCCTGGCGCCGTTCCACGATCGGCACATAGCTGGGCAGGAACGCGTTGCCGCAGGCCGAAGCGAGGGAGAACAGCTTCTCCCAGTTCTGCTCCTCGATCGGCCCCACCGCGTTGCTGGCGACCGCGGCCGGACCCTGGGGATCCTGGCCCTTGTAGAGCAAACCTCCCGGGTCCTGGTAGTCGTAGAAGATTCCGCCCACCCCGCGGGTCTCGCCGCGGTGCCGCAGGAAGAAGTATTCGTCGCACCACGGCTTGAACACCTTGTAGTAGGTCGGATCCACGCCATCGCAGGCGCCCTTGAGGGTGGCGTGGAAGTGGCGCGCGTCCTCGAGGAAGGGGTAGTAGGGGGTGAGGTCGGCACCGCCGCCGAACCACCACACCGGACCGGCCTCGAAGTAGCGGTAGTTGAGGTGGATCGTGGGGATGTACGGACTGCGGGGGTGCAGCACCATCGAGGTGCCGGTGGCGAACCAGCGCTGCCCCTCCGCCTCGGGCCGCTGGCTGAGGATCGAGGGCGGCAGCCGGTCGCCCTCCACCTCGGAGAAGTTCACGCCGCCCTGCTCGAACACCCGGCCGGCCTTCATCACCCGGGAGCGACCACCGCCGCCTTCTGGCCGCTCCCAGCTCTCCTCCTGGAAGCGGCCCTCGCCGTCGAGCTGCTCCAGGCCGGCACAGATCGAATCCTGCAGCCCCATCAGCAGGGCCCGGGCACGGGCACGGGAATCGGCGGGGGGCATCTCCATGGAGGGTCGGTGCGGGCCGTGATCACCTTTTCAGGCCGGGGGGCCCGGGCACAAGCGCCCGAGAGCCTCTGTCACGGGCAGGGCTTCTAGGATCCCGCTCCGACACCCAGGGATCCAGCGCCGGATGGCCAGCGACGACCAGGCCCACGCCGCCCTCGCGGCCCTCCGGGATCCCGGCAGCGGTCGCGGCCTGCTCGAACTCGGCTGGATCCAGGCCTTTCGGGTGCAGGCGGGGCGGGCCCTGTTCCGCCTGGCTCTGCCGGGCTACGCCAGTGCCCAGCGCGACCGCATCGCCGCCGAGGCCCGCGCCGCCCTGCTGGCCCTCGAGGGCATCGACGACGTGCAGATCGAGCTGGCCCAGCCGGCAGCCCCAGCGTCGTCCGGGCCGATCGGAGCAGCGGGCCATGGAACGGCGCCCGGCCAGCTGCCGGAACGGCAGGGCATCCCCGGTGTAGCGCGTGTGATCGCCGTGAGCAGCGGCAAGGGGGGCGTGGGCAAGAGCACCGTGGCCGTGAACCTGGCCTGTGCCCTGGCGGACTCCGGCCTGCGGGTGGGACTGCTCGACGCCGACATCTACGGCCCCAATGCCCCCACCATGCTCGGAGTGGCCGACCGCACACCCGAGGTGAGCGGCAGCGGCAACGAGCAGATCCTCAAGCCGATCGACACCTGCGGCATCGCCATGGTGTCGATGGGGCTGCTGATCCAGGAGAACCAGCCGGTGATCTGGAGAGGGCCGATGCTCAACGGCATCATCCGCCAGTTCCTCTACCAGGTGGACTGGGGCGAGCGGGATGTGCTGGTGGTGGATCTGCCGCCCGGCACCGGCGACGCCCAGCTGAGCCTGGCCCAGGCCGTACCGATGGTGGGCGTGGTGATCGTCACCACCCCCCAGCAGGTGTCCCTGCAGGACGCCCGCCGCGGCCTGGCGATGTTCCTGCAGATGGGGGTGCCGGTGCTGGGGGTGGTGGAAAACATGACGGCCTTCATCCCACCGGATGCTCCCGACAAGCGCTACGAACTGTTCGGCTCCGGCGGCGGACGGCGGCTGGCCGAGGAAGCCGAGGTTCCCCTGCTGGCCCAGCTGCCGATGGAGCTGTCCGTGGTGAAGGGGGGGGACAGCGGCCGACCAGTGGTCCTGGCTGCCCCCCAGTCGGCGAGCGCCGCCGCCTTCCGCGCCCTGGCGCAGGAGCTCTCCACCAGCTGCGCCCTAGGGCCCCTGCCCGCCTGATCCGGTGGTGGCTCTCAGCGCCCACGGGCGGATGGTGGCGGCGGGCGGACGCCAGCAGCGCCGCAACCGCCAGCCAATCGACTGGATTCTCTGGGGGGTTCCCCTCGGGCTCACCTTCGTGGCGGGCATTCTGATCGCCAGCACCCAGAGGGAGGCGGAATACGCCGTGTGGTATCAGCACTGGATGACGGCGGCGGTGGGGGTGGTCCTGGCCCTGCTGCTGGCGCGGGTGCCAATCCAACGGCTGCTGAGCCTGAAGTGGCCGATCTACGGCCTCACGGTGGCGAGCCTGATCGCCGTGCGGGTGATCGGCACCTCCGCCCTCGGGGCCCAGAGCTGGATCAACATCGGCGGCTTCTACGTTCAGCCGTCGGAGTTCGCCAAGCTGGCGGCCATCCTGCTGCTGGCCGGGGTGCTGGCCCGCTATCCAGTGGAACGCCCGGTTGATCTGCTGCGGCCGGCTGCCGTGATCAGCCTGCCCTGGGTGCTGGTGTTCGTCCAGCCCGATCTGGGCACCTCCCTGGTTTTCGCGGCCATGCTGCTCACGATGCTCTTCTGGGCCGGCATGCCTCTGGCCTGGGTGGTGCTGCTGCTCTCCCCCCTGGTCACGGCCATCCTCTCGGGCTCCCTGCCCTGGGCCCTGGCGGGGTGGATTCCGCTGATGGGCTGGGTCGCCTGGCGCTCCCTGCCCTGGAAGCAGATCGCCCTCGGCGTGGTGCTGGCGGTGCAGGGTATCTTCGCCCTGGCCAGCCCCTGGCTGTGGAGCCATGGTCTCAAGCCCCACCAGCGGGACCGGCTGGTGATGTTCCTCGATCCCTCCAAGGACCCCCTCGGCGGCGGCTATCACCTGCTGCAGAGCAAGGTGGGCATCGGCTCGGGAGGCCTCTGGGGAACGGGGCTGATGAACGGCATGCTCACCAAGCTGCGCTTCATCCCGGAGCAGCACACCGACTTCATCTTCAGTGCGATGGGGGAGGAGACCGGCTTCATCGGCTCCACCCTGATGGTGCTGGCCTATGCCCTGCTCTGCCATCGGCTGCTGCAGATCGCCAGCCGTGCCCGCACCGACGTCGAGTCGCTGGTGGTGGTGGGCGTGGGTGCGATGCTGATGTTTCAGGTGGTGGTCAACATCTTCATGACCATCGGGCTCGGACCGATCACCGGCATCCCCCTCCCGTGGGTGAGCTACGGACGTTCCGCCATGCTGGTGAACTTCATCGCCCTCGGTTTGTGTGCCTCTGTGGCACGCCGCGGCAGGGAGACCCAGCGCTGGTGGTGAGCCTGCACGACCTGCGTCGCCTGCTGGCCGCCGGGGTTCCGGCCGGCCGCTGCGACGAGGATGCGGTGCGCCGGCAGTGGTGGGCGGGCCTCGCCACCCTCCAGGACGACCTGCTCCCCGCCGCGGGGATGGCGGCCGGAAGCGTTGAGCGCCGGGGTGTCTGGCTGGCGGCCCCCCTGCCGGCGCTCTACGAGCCCTCGCTGCTGGCGGATCTGCAGGGGTGGGTGTGGGCGCCGGAGGCGATCGAACGCCTGCTGCCGGGCGGCGCTCCCCTGCTGCCCGTGAGCCGTCCAGGCCGGCAGGCGGACCAGGCCGCCGCCTTCCACCGCCTGCCGCTGCACCAGGAGGACGGCACCGATCCACTGCTGCTGCTGATCACCCCGCGCCTGCAGGTGGCCCTCGCCCTCGATGGGCCTGCGCAAGCCCGCCGGCTCGTGGCCCGCTTCGACGCCAACGTGCTTTCCTCCGCCCTCGACCTGCTGGATCGGCGGCTGCAGAAGGAAGCCCCGGCAGAGGCCCAGCGCCTGCGGCAGCACCTGCAGGCGCTGGGGCCCTTGCATAACGATGCGGCCCAGGGCCTGCGGTTCTGGCCCCAGGTGGCCGAGCGCCTGGCCGCCATAGCGCCCAGCGTCACCCTGCAGCCCCTGGTTCCGGCGGCCGAGGCCGTCGACGGCCCCCAGGAGCCCGCCGAGGATGCCGCCGCCCGCAGCGAACTGGCCCTGCTGGAGGCCCTCACCCATGAGGTGCGCACGCCGCTCGCCACGATCCGCACCCTGATCCGCTCGCTGCTGCGGCGAAGTGATCTGCCGCCGGTGGTGCGCCAGCGCCTGGAGCAGATCGACGGCGAATGCAGCGAGCAGATCGACCGCTTCGGGCTGATCTTCCTGGCGGCGGAGCAGCAGCGGCAGCCAGGTGTGGACCAGCCGCTGGCCGCCAGCGACCTGGCCCGCACCGATCTGAGCGCCCTGCTGCTCCAGCTCGAAGACCTGTGGCAGCGCCAGCTGGCCCGCCGGGATCTGGAGCTGGAGCTGGTGATGGCCCCGGATCTGCCGCCGGTGCTCAGCGACCCTTCCCGCCTGGAGACGATGCTCGGGGGCCTGATGGACCGCTTCGGCCGCAGCCTGCCCGCCGGCAGCCGCGTGCGCCTGAGCCTGCAGCCCGCCGGCCCCCGGCTGAAGCTGCAGCTCTCCAGCGACGACCCCACCGGCGAGGACGACGGCAGCCCCGAGCGCGGCCCTGCCGGGAAGCGGGTGGGGCCGGTGCTGAGCTGGAATCCCGGAACCGGCAGCCTTCAGCTCAGCCGGCAGGCCACCCGCCAGCTATTCCATCGCCTGGGCGGCCGTCTCACCGAGCGGGGAGGCAGCAGCCTGACGGTGTTCTTCCCCCTGGCCTAGGGCCTTTGTTGAAGGGTGTGAAGAGTGCCCGAAGCGGCCGCGAAGCCCCCGAATCACGGTGCTAGTTTCCGCCTGAAACGGTCTGCACGAGCCATGCCTGCAACGGCGCTGAGCGGTCAACTTCCGAAGTACATCGGCAGCACCGGTGGGCTGCTGAACTCCGCGGAAACCGAGGAGAAATACGCCATCACCTGGACCAGCCCCTCCGTCCAGGTGTTTGAGCTGCCCACGGGCGGCGCCGCCGAGATGAACG
>JBJTUJ010000297.1:0-2747 GCA_046080685.1 Cyanobium sp.
CCGATGGTGGCGGTGCGCTCGGTCACCGAGATCACACCGCGGGCCTCCAGCAGGTTGAAGGTGTGGCTGCACTTGAGCACGAAATCGAGGGCCGGTGCGGGCAGCTGCTTGGCCACCAGGTCAGCGGCCTCGGCCTCGTAAATGGCGAACAGCTGTTTGAGCCGCTCGGGGTTGGAGGCCTCGAAGTTGTAGGTGCACTGGCCCTTCTCGAACGGCAGCCAGATGTCGCCGTAGGAGCGGTTGCCATCCCAGGAGAGATCCCAGATGCTCTCGACATCCTGGAGATACATCGCCAGGCGCTCAAGGCCGTAGGTGATCTCGATCGACACCGGCCGGCAGTCGATGCCGCCGCACTGCTGGAAATAGGTGAACTGGGTCACCTCCATGCCGTCGAGCCACACCTCCCAGCCCACGCCCCAGGCGCCGAGGGTGGGGGATTCCCAGTTGTCCTCCACGAAGCGGATATCGTGGTCGACCTGGCGGATGCCGAGGGCCTCGAGCGAGGCCAGATAGGTTTCCTGGATGCCGTTGGGCGACGGCTTGATCAGCACCTGGTACTGGAAGTAGTGCTGGGCGCGGTTGGGGTTGTCGCCGTAGCGGCCGTCGGTGGGGCGGCGGCAGGGTTCGGCATACGCCACGGCCCAGGGTTCCGGCCCCAGGGCCCGGAGCACGGTGTGGGGGCTCATCGTGCCTGCGCCCTTCTCGGTGTCGTAGGGCTGGAGGATCAGGCAGCCCTGCTCGGCCCAGAAGCGGTGGAGGGTGCTGACGATGTCCTGGAAGTGCATGGGCCCTGGCGCGGCGCGGGGCAGCGACCCGCTCCGGGCGACAGTAGGGGAGCGAACGACGGCGCCCCCCTTCGGCAGCAGAGGGGTTCAGCCTTTGGGAATGCGCAGCTTCTGGCCGGGGAAGATCAGGTCAGGGTCCTCGACCACCTCGCGGTTGGCCTCGAAGATCTCGGTGTAGCGGGCGCCGTTGCCGTAGGCGCGCTCGGCGATGCCCCAGAGGGTGTCGCCCTCCTTCACCAGCACGAACTCGGAGTTGCCAGCGGCGCCCGCGAGATCACCGGCCACCACCTTGCCCACGCCCTCCACGTTGCCGGCGATCAACACCGCCTTCTCGAACGCCGCCGAGTCGGAGGCGGTGCCGCTGAGGGTGGCCACCTCGTTGTCGACCGTGACCTTGAGGTCGCTGACACCGGGATTGTTCTTCTCGATGTGCTGCTTGAGTTCAGCGCCGGCCTTGGCCGGATCCTCGCCGCGACGGAACACCTTCTTGCCGATGTTGGCGGCGAAATCGAACAGGGGAACGCCCATGGTTGCTGCAGGGGTGTGCTCCCACTCTGGTGCTAGTCCCGTGGGCAAGGTTAAGAGAATCACCAGAACAGGGGGCTCAGGCCACCAGCTCCAGCAGGCCCATCAGCCCGCCGGCGAGGGGACGATGGCGGGCGAGGTGGAAACCGGCGCGGCGGGCAAGGGCTTCCTGCTCCTCGCCGCTGGCGAAGCGCTCCAGGCTGGCCTCCAGATAGGCGTAGTGCTCGCTGAGGCCGAAGCGGCTGGCCGCGGGCACCACCAGTCGGCGCAGATACGCCTTCTGCACAGCGGCGATGGGGCCGGTGGGACGGTTGAAATCGAGCACGGCCGCCCGGCCGCCTGGCCGCAGCACCCGTCGCAGTTCCACCAGAGCGGCGGCGGGATCGGCAAGGTTGCGCAAGCCGTAGGCCATCACCGCACCGTCGGCGGCGCCATCGCTCAGGCCGGTGGCCAGGGCATCCCCCTGGCGCCAGTCGATCGCCAGCCAGGGGCTTCGGGCGGCTCGACGGCGGGCCTGCTGCAGCGGCGCGGCTGCGGCATCGAGGGCCAGCACCCGGCCGCCGGGCCGCACCCGCTCGGCGAGCAGCAGGGCGAGATCGCCGGTGCCGCAGCAGAGGTCGAGCACGGTGTCGCCGGGGCGGGCCCGCAGCCAGAGCACGGCGCGGCGCTTCCAGAGGCGATGCAGGCCGAGGCTCAGCAGGTCGTTGAGCTGGTCGTAGCGGGGGGCGATGGCGTCGAAGAGCTCGCGCACCGCCTCCGGATCGCCCGGTTTCACGCCGTGGTTCAGGGTCGGGGGAGAGGAGGGAGCGGGGCCTCGGCCTCGTCCCAGGGGAGCACGATCGCATCGAGGCGGATGCCGCTCTTGGTGTCGGGGAGGGGAGCGATCAGCCCGCGGGCCTCGACACGGCCCGGACTGGTGAGGGTGAGCACCATCACGGTGGCCAGGCCCACGGCGGCGCAGCAGACCATGCAGCCGGCGAGCATCAGCGAGAACTCGCGCCGTTCGCCGGCGGCCTGCATCAGCTGCAGGGCCCAGGCCACCAGGCCCACGACCGCGGCCACCATCAGCAGGCCGATGCCGGTGAACAGGGGCGCAGGAAGGGCGAGGAGGGCATTCAACGCCGGGTGCGCGGGTCAGCGGTCAACTTCAATGTAACGACCTATGACGTGGGCGCGCGCCCGACGACAGCCAGGGCGGGCTCCAGCGGGCGCAGCGGCAGGCCGCGGCCGAGAAGCTCGGTCTTGATCGCCTCCACGGTGAGCACCCCGTCGTGGAGCAGGGAGGCCAGCAGAGCGGCCGAGGCCCGGCCCTCGGTGAGGGCCTCGGCGATGTGGTCGATGCAGCCGGCACCGCCGGAGGCGATCACCGGCACCTCCACGGCCTCGGCCACCGCCCGGGTGAGGGCCAGGTCGTAGCCGGCCTGGGTGCCATCGCCG
>JBJTUJ010000298.1:0-4842 GCA_046080685.1 Cyanobium sp.
CGGCCACCAGAGCCAGGCAGTGCAGCGGATCGAACCCCGCCGCCATCGGTGAGGCAGGAGGCAGCACGAAGGCCAGCACGCCCAGGGCGATCACGCTCAGCAGCGTTCCCCAGATCGTGTGGGGCCGGGAGAAGGCCCACAAGGCCGAAGGCCAGCTCTGAGGGTCGTAGGCAGCGGACGGATTCATGCAAGCCCCCTACGGCTTAACGGCAGTCAGCAACCCGTAGCGGATCAGCCCCGTGCGATAGCCACTCACCATCAGGGGAATCGCTCTGGCTCCCAGCACTGTTTCCCAGCCGGACCGCAGCACCTCCAGCATCACCCTGGGCTGCAGGGCCGACCGCAGCACGTCCGACCAGAAGGGGGACACCGCCTCGGACCAGTCGGCCACACGGATCCGGCTGAAGCCAAGATCCGCGGCAATCCGTTCATAGACAGGCAGGGGAATGGTGCCAGGAAGATGGTACAAGTCATAGATTCTCTTCAGCTCGCGCTGCTCGGCAGCGCTCAGCGGCGGCGCTGGCGGCGCGTCATCGCGGTGACACCAGGTGGCCAGAACCAGCCGGCCGCCGGGTCTGAGCACCCGCAGGCATTCCTGCAGGAAGCGTTGTTTATCAGGCATGTGCTCGCCGCTCTCCAGCGACCACACCAGATCGAAGCGATCCGCCTCAAACGGCATCGCCATCGCATCGGCCAATACAAAGCTGACCCGCCCACTGGACCCTGCGGCCCGGGCTCGCTCGCTGGCCCGATCCCGCTGCACCGGACTCAGGGTGATGCCGATCACCGCAGCCGTGTAGCGATCGGCCAGCTCAAGCGAGCTGCCGCCGATGCCGCAGCCCACATCCACAATGGCCTCGGGTTGCTGCACATCGCTCCACTCCAGCAACCGCTCGATCAGCAGTCGCTGCGCCTCCCTCGGGCTGTCCACCCGGGTCCGCCCATCGGGGCCGTAGTAGCCGTGGTGCATGTGTTCTCCCCACACCCGCTCCCAGATCTGCGAGGATTTGTCGTAGAAAACCCGGATCTTCTCCGCCAGGGGCTTCCACTCAGACCCATTCTTTACATCACTACGATCAGCTGCCCGATCAATTCCAATCGTTCCATGTGTCCCATCAGCCGCTTCGGAGTTCATGGCCACGCTGCGATCGTAAGACCAGGCTAACGCAGTCACTGGCCCATTGCAGTTCGCCTTGACCCCAGGTTCCGTGCCATTGATTCATCACATTCATTTCTATGTGCCGGATGCCATGGCCAGCCAGGCTTGGTTCTGTCGTGCCATGGGCATGAAGATGGTGCGCTGTGTTGAGCGCGAAGATCACATCACGTGTCTACTCAGCTATCAAACCACCTGGTTCCTGCTGTCCTCCCCTACGTCGCCGCACTCACCGATCGCCCGCTATCTGAGCGACCATGCGCCCGGTATTGCCGATATCGCCCTGAAGGTGGATCGCCTGAGCGACGTGTTGGCTCGTGCCCCAGGCCTTCGCCTGGAATCCAGCCCCGATCCACCGGAGGCCCTGTACCAGCTGGATGAACTGCTGGACGATTCTCCTGGGGCGCGATGGGGTTGGCTGCCGGGCTGGGGCAGCGTCAACCACACCCTCGTGGAATGCCCGCGGATGGCAAGCCGCTCCCCTGGGCACCACCGTTCTGTGATCGATCACGTGGTGCTCAATGTTCCGGTTGGAGAATTGGATGCCGTGGTGGCCTACTACGTGCACCTCTTCGGATTCGAGCGCAGGCAGATCTTCCAGATCCAAACGGATCGCTCCGGCCTGAGTAGTCAGGTCTTGAGGGATCCTTGCGGCGAGCTTTATCTCAATATCAATGAGCCCTCCTGTGAGCGGTCCCAGATTCAGGAGTTCATTAATGTGCACCGTGGCGCCGGCATTCAGCACCTGGCTTTTCACCGCGAACCCCTGCTCGAAACGGTGAAGCTGCTGCGGCAGCAGGGGCTGCCGTTGCTGCCGGCACCACCTACCTACTACCAGGGCCTCCGAGACCGACTCTCCCAGGCCCCGGAACTGGAATCGCAGGACGCAGATCTGCAGTGCCTGATCGAGAACCAGATTTTGATGGACTGGCAGCCAGGCCTGCCGGAATCGGTGTTGCTGCAGATCTTTTCCCTGCCGATCCTGCCGGATTCGCTGTTCTTCTAGTTCATCGAACGGCGAGGAAAGCAGGCCCAGGGATTCGGGGAACGCAACTTCCAGGCTCTCTATGAAGCGGTGGAAGCGGACTTGCAGTCCCGTTAGCCATGTCCCTGCAGACGCCCCACAGCGGTTGCCACTGGAATGGAAAGCGCCGGCCCTTCTTCGAGGGTTGGTATTACCGGCTCACCCTTCCTTGCGATCCTCCAGCAGCAGCCGAATCCATTGTCTTCATGTATTCTCTGCAGACCGCTGCCGGTAGAGGTAAGGCGCCAGATCCGACGGGATTCGGTGGAGCGGTTCAGATCCTCGGTCCTAGCGAGCAGTACGTCTGTCGTTCCTTGCCGGACCTGTCCACCTTCTGGGCAAGCCGAGACCGGCTCGCCCATGGTCAGCACCTTGATGGTCAGGATTGCGCTTCCGGATTCGGAGAGGAGTTCTATAGCGTCTCGCAGCACCGTCACGAGGGATGCATCCGCAACCCCGCCACCGGAGCGCGGATTCGCTGGTGCTTCAGCGTGGAGCCCCGTTATGGCTGGGGACGTTCCGACCGCCGCCAGCAATCCACGGCCGGTTGGCTGTCCCGTTTCCATATCTTCGAACCCGGCTGGCAGATCCTGATGGCCCGCGGCTGGGCCAGCGGCTGGATGGAATGGCAGCAACCCTCCCCCGCTGCGGGGGGGATCTCCCACCGCCATTTCGATCGGGTGCCCGCCTATGCGGAGAAGAACTGGGGTGGATCATTCCCGAGCAAGTGGTTCTGGGTGCAGTGCAATGCGTTCGAGTGCGAGCCGGATCTCAGCCTCACCTCTGCTGGCGGGATCAGAAAGGTGCTGGGGCAGCGGCAATCCGTGGGCATGGTGGGGATTCATCAGCACGGCACGTTTTACGAGTTTGTGCCCTGGAACGCCCGCGTGAGCTGGCAGGTGGATCCCTGGGGCTGCTGGCGCATCCAGGCGGAGCAGCAGCGCTATCGCGTGGAGCTGCTGGGCACCTGCGCCGGCCCTGGCGTTCTGTTGCAGGGGCCCACGGCTGCTGGCCTCCGCTTTTTCTGCCGCGACACGACTCGGGGCGAACTGCGGCTGAAGTTATGGCGCCGGTGCGGCCGGGCTTATGAGTTGGTGCTCGAGGCCAGCAGCCGTCAGGCGGGACTGGAAGTGGGGGGAGAGGATTGGCCCCACAGCTATGTGATGCATCCTTGAGCAAACGCTGGTGATCGTTCCCAGAGGAAAACACTTCCCCATTTTCGAAGAACTGGTGTCGCTCCCAGATCAGCTTCTGTTGAACGTAGACAAGGTTGAATGGTGATGAGCCGAGCAAGTGGAATCACAGGCTCAGCGCAGAATCTCATAGGAACGGAGAAACAAGGCCACATCCTCTTTAGTGTTGAGCCTGGGCGGTGCGGAGGATCCTGCGCACATCTACAGCACGAGGTAACCAGTTCCATGCCCAGAGTGAATGAAGGAGCAAAGGCGTGACAAGCGAACGAATCTGCACTGGCACAGATCCCACCGCTCCAAAGGCTCCTGCCTTGACCCAAGACCCTTGAGGACCTGATCGTGAATTAACTTTAATTCAAAGGTGAGTGGCATGAGCTGATAGGGAGCATCAGGTAGAAGTTCGCCGATCTCACCGACAATGGTGTGGACCATGCCGAGGGCCAGGAGGAGGAGTTGCTTGGCCTCCACCTGCTGACCGCTGTGAACCGGCGTCGTGGTCTGGATGGGTTGGTCATCGATGGACAGTCTGGTGGTCATGGCGTGACCCTTATCGACTTGTCCTCAAAATCGAAGGAAGACAAGTCGACCGACTCACAGGCTACGGGGCCCAGATCAAGCTCTGATGCGCACGCTCTTCCGGCCTTGCTCCTGGGGGCGTGATGCAGATCGGCAGCACCTAAGTTGGAGCCCCAACATGCCAGGGCCATGGAATCGGGAGAACTGACCGCCCGCCTAGCACTCAGCCGCCATCTCAGCGTGCAGAGCGTGAGTGATCTCTCGCTCTACGAGGAGCACTCCGCCATCATCCAGCGCCTCTGTGACGCCCTGGGCTTCGAGAAGCCGGCCACGGCCATGCCTGGGTCTTCGATCAACTCGAGCAGTCGAAAGACCTGCAGAAGGCGATCTTCGACCTGCTCAACGACTGAGTGGAGCACGTCTCAGGATTCCGCGGAACCCTGGCTGCGGATCCAGAAGCAGCAGCCCTTGACCCGAAGCTCGTTCCCCAGCGCCATCGGGGTCGATTGAATTCACGGAAGTGTGCCCAGACTCCCCTGAGCTAACCAGCCCTTCCAGGTGAACTCGTTCACTGGCTGGCGCTCCAAGAGGCGCCAACCTGCAACAAGTGTCGCGACCTGAGATCGCTGTGCGACAGCCCGGGAACCCAGCCAGGGCAAAGAAAAGCCCCTGCAAGCAGGGGCCGCATCACGATGGCTCGGGGGAGACTTGAACTCCCGACCTTGGGGTTATGAATCCCACGCTCTAACCAGCTGAGCTACCGAGCCGCAGTGATTCGAGTGTAAACGATCACCGAATCCGCCCCGGCAGTGGCCTCAGGCCCGCGGAGGCAGGAACTGGAGGGGGTTCACGGCGCCGCGATCAGGCGGCAGGATCTCGAAGTGCAGGTGGGGGCCGGTGCTGCGGCCGGTGCTGCCCATCCGGCTGATGGTCTGCCCCTGCTGCACCTCATC
>JBJTUJ010000299.1:0-3728 GCA_046080685.1 Cyanobium sp.
GGGGGCATTGCCATCAAGGCTGGCGCCGCTGAACAGGGCTGCAGCGGTGATGTCCTTCTCACCGCGCAGAATCTCCGCCACCTGGCCGTTGATGCGGCGGGTGGTTTCGATCGAGCCACCCTCGGGCGCCTGCAGGATGCCGATCGCATAACCCTGATCCTCCACCGGCACGAAGCCGCTGGGGATGGCGTTGAAGGCGATCGCCGTGAGCACGATGCCGGCCAGCAGGGCCCCCATCACCAGCGTCCGCTTGCCAAGCACCCAGTCGAGGCCGTGGCGATAGCCGCCCTCGATGCGTGCATACAGGCTGTTGAAGCCGCGGAAGATCACGGGGGTGAACCACCCCAGCACGGCGCCCAGCAGGGTGAACGTCGCCACCACCACGGGATTGGCGACTCCGCAGAACACCAGGCCCGCCAAGGCCCCCGCCAAGGCGAAGGGCAGGCGCAACGGCAAACGGGTGAGCAGCTGCAGCCCATGGCCCAGCAGCGCTCCCGCCGCCAGGGCACCCGCAGCCGGCAGGAAGCCGGCGCCGCTCACCAGCAGTCCGTAGAGGAAGGCGATCACCGCCCCGGCGATGGCATAAGTGCGGCGACCGGGGGGCGGCGCCTCCTTCGCCAGCAGCAGCGCCGAGAGCATCGGTGAGAAGGTGAGGGCGTTGAAGGTGGAGATCGCGATCGCGAACAGGATCGTGGCAGCAAACTGGCGGTAGATCGTGCCCGTGGCTGCGGGGAAGAACAGCACCGGTACAAACACCGCCAGCAGCACCAGAGAGGTGGCGATCACGGCGGAGAACAGCTGGTCCATGGTGGCCTTCGCCGCGGCCAGAGCCGACATCCCGCTCTTCATCTTGGTGGCGGTGTCCTCGATCACGGTGATGGCGTCATCCACCACCAAACCGGCGGCAAGCACGAGCCCGAACAGGGTGAGCTGGTTGAGGGTGAAGCCGAAGATCTTCACGCCCAGGAACGTGCCGATCAGGGCCACCGGGATGGCGATCCCCGGCACCAGGGTGGCCTTCCAGTCCTGAAGGAACAGGAACAGGACCAGCACCACCAGCATCACCGCATCGCGCAGGGCGTCCGTGACGCCGCTGATCGAGGCCAGAACGAAATCGGTGTTGTCGTAGATCTTCTCCATCGTCATGCCCACGGGCATGGAAGCGGCGAACTCCTTGAGCACCTCGTCCACCCCCCGCGACACCTCGAGGGCATTGCTGCCGCCCAGCTGGTAGATCGCCATGCCCACCGCCGGGATTCCCTTCAGGTTGGTGGCCTCCACGTCGTACGACTCACCGCCCAGGCTCACCCGGCCCACATCCCGCAGCCGCACCAGGCCCCCCTCGGCGGTGTTGCGCAGAATCAGCTGCTCGAACTCCTCGGTGCTGCGCAGCCGGCCCTGCAGCCGCACCGTGAAGGTGAAGGTCTGGCCGCCGGGAGCCGGGGCGCCGCCGATCTGGCCCACCGGCACCAGGCGGTTCTGGCTGCGCAGGGCCTGCACCACCTCGGCGGCGGTGAGCTTGTTGGCAGCGAGGCGAGCCGGATCGAGCCAGAGGCGGAAGGCCAGCTGGCGATTGCCGAAATAGGTGAGCTGACCCACGCCGGGAACCCGGCGGATGGCGTCGGTGAGGTTCTGATCCAGCAGGCCGCTGATCGTTTCAACGCTGTAGGCCCTGGCGGGATCCTCGCTGGTGAAGTTGTACACGAGCAGGATCGAGTTGGAGGCCTTGTTCACCGTGATCCCCGACTGGCGAACCTCCTCGGGCAGGCGCGGCTCTGCCAGAGACACCCGGTTCTGCACGTTCATCTGGTTGATGTCGGCATCACTGCCGCTGGCAAACGACACCGTGATCGCACTGGTGCCATCCGCCGCACTGGTGGAGCGGATGAAATCCATGTTCTCCACCCCGTTGATCTGCTGCTCCAGCACGCTCGTCACCCCCTGCTCCACACTCACCGCATCGGCGCCCACATAGCGCGAGGTGACACTCACCGTAGGCGGAGCGATGTCGGGCAGGTTCTCGACCGGCAGGATCGGAATGGCGATCAGGCCGGCGATCACGATCAGCAGGCTGCACACCGTGGTGAGCACCGGCCGCAGGATGAAGCTGTTGGAAGGCGACATGGGGGGTCAGGCTCAGTTCACCTTCACCGGGCTTCCATGGCGCAGGCCTATTAGGTTGGAGGTGATCACCGTGGCGGTGGCGGGAAGGCCGCTGAGCACCGGATAACGGTCGCGCTGCAGCGGCCCCAGCTGCACCGGCGTCTGCAGGGCGAAGGTGGTGCCGGAGGGCAACTTGCGCAATGCGGCCAGATCGGCCCTTCCGGGGCGCGCCTCCAGATCGGCCAGGCTGCCCAGCGCGAACACGAAGCTCTGCCCGGAGATCTGGGTGACAGCGGCGAAGGGCACCGACAGCTGGCGGCGGGCATCGAGAACCAGGCGGGTGCGGGTGCGCAGGCCATTGCGCAGAACCCCGTTGGGGTTGTCGAATTCGGCCTTGGCCAGCAGGGCCTGGGTACCGGGCACCACGCCGGGATCGATCGATCGCACCGGGGCCTCCGCCATCGGCCGCCCACTGGCGGGATCCATCAGGATCACCGGCTGGCCGACCCGCAGGCGGGCGGAGTACACGGCCGGCACGTCCACCCGCGCCACCAGCCGGTCGTTGCGGATGATGCGGGTGAAGGGGGCGCCCGCCTGGATCACATCCCCCTGCTTCACCTGCACGTCGCCCACGATGCCGCCGATCGGGGCCCGCAGATCCCGGAAGGCCAGATCAGCCCGGCGGGCGATCAGATCCTGGCGGGCGGAGATGAACTGCTGGCGGAACTCATCGCGCTGGAAGGCACTGGCGGCGCCCTGCCGCACCAGATACTCGTAGCGCCGGTAGTTCAGCAGGTTGGTCTGCACCTGCGCCTCCAGGCGCGCCACTTCCGCCCGGGCCTGGGTCTGGTCGAGCACGAGCAGCAGCTGGCCCGGCGCCACCGGATCCCCCTGCCGCACCAGCAGGCGTTCGATCCGGCCGGTGGCCTGGGCCGCCAGCTGCACGTCCTCGAGCGATTCGAGGGTGCTCACCGTGTCCACGTTGTCCGTGAACAGGGCAGGGGCCACCGGCTGGCTCTCCACCGGCAGGATGCGGGGAGGCTGGGCCTGCTCGCCGGAACGGCAGGAACCGAGCAGAAGGGCCGTGGCGGCGAGGGCAGCGAGACCACAGGCCCGTGGGCGGACCGCCGGGAGGAGGACGCGCCGTCGGGCCGGTCGGACGGACGGAACGGGATGCCCTGGCACGGTCTGCCTTCACGTGCGCCGACCTTAACGGCGCACGATCCGATCAGGGAGGACCCGGGGACACCAGGGCGGGCTGGGGGTCCGCACCGGCCTGGCCGGCGAGCACCAGCCGCAGCAGCACCGGCGCCAGGAAGGTGGTGCCGATCACCATCACCAGGATCGCGGCCTCAAGGGGCGGGGTGAGCAGGCCCGTCTGGGAGCCAAGGCCCAGGAAGATCAGGCCCACCTCGCCGCGGGGCAGCATGCCCAGACCCACCGCCAGCCGGTTGGTGGGTTCGGTGCTGCGGTAACTCCAGCCTGCCGCCAGCTTGCTGACGATCGCCGCCAGCAGCAGGAACGCGGCCATGATCAGTCCCTCGTGGTTGGCCGGATCCAGGGGGTTGAGCACCGCCAGATCCATGCCGGTGCCGATCAGCACGAAGAACATGGTGGCGAACAGG
>JBJTUJ010000300.1:0-7180 GCA_046080685.1 Cyanobium sp.
GAGGAAGTGGAAGATCACCAGCTGGTAAGGACCGCCGTTGTACAGCCACTCGTCGAGGCTGGCGGCTTCCCAGATGGGATAGAAGTGCAGACCGATGGCGTTGCTGGAGGGAACAACGGCGCCGGAGATGATGTTGTTGCCATACATCAGGGAGCCGGCGACGGGCTCGCGGATGCCGTCGATATCAACCGGGGGAGCGGCGATGAAGGCGACGATGAAGCAGATGGTGGCGCTCAGCAGCGTGGGGATCATCAGCACGCCGAACCAGCCCACATAGAGGCGGTTGTTGGTGGAGGTGACCCACTCGCAGAACTGATTCCACGCAGAAGCGCCGGAGCGCTGCTGGAGAGTGGCGGTCATGAGAACGGTTAGGTGTGTGCCCCAGGGGGGCGGAGGAAAGGGCGGAATCCCGCCTGCCCCAAACGTAACAGAACATTGCGGCCTTTGTGAAGGGGCTTCATGAAGTTCCTTGGAGGGGCCGCGCCGGGGGGTGCCCGGGCTGGCCATCCCCGACCCGGGTTGCTAGGAGGTGATCTGCCCCGGGCAGTTCCCGCCGATGGCCAGCCGCTTGCCGCTCTCCTTGCTTCTGCTCGCCACCGGGCTGCTCCTGGGTGGATGTCGCACGGAACCCAGTGCCGAAAGCCAGCGCATCGACCAACTGGAGTTCAAGATCCAGCAGCTCGAGCAGCGGCTCAACAAGGTGGCCAATCAGAAGTCAGACGGGGCCGACCAGACCGGCAAACCCCCGGCCGGTGTGATCAAGTCACTGACCTTGCGCAGCGGCACCGAAGATGATCGCTTGCGCATCTACTGGGGCGATGGCACTCGCACCGACATCCCTTGCACCAAGGAACAGGCCACCCTCGTCTGTGGCTGAGCTCCGGGTACCCGGAGCGGCTCGCCGCCGTGGCGCACTGGGGGTTGGGGTCGTCCTGGGCGGCCTCCTGGGGTTCGCCTTGCCGGCCAACGCCCAGCAGCCGCTGGAGCCAGCCCAGCCCGCCCCCAGTGCGGCTCCAGCCCCAGCCCCAACAGCGGCCCCCGACCCGGTGATGGCCGGCCTGCGCGCCGCCAATGTGGCCCGGATGAACGCCGAGCGTCTCAATGGCGGCCTCGGGGTCTACCGCACCCAAGCCTGCATGCACAGCAATCGCGGAGCCGACTGTCTGATCCGCCGCGACCGGGACGGTTACCTGTTCCGCTTCCTGGGGGGCACGCCGGGCTGGCAGCAGCTCGGCCAGCCGGCCACGGTGGAAACCGAGATCCTGATCTCTCCCGACGGCACCCGTGTGGAGAGGGTGATCTACAACGGTCCGCCGCGGGCTGGAACCGCACCTGCGCTGTAAGGGTTGAAACCGGCAATGAACGACGGCCGCCCTACCGCCGCGGTGTCCTGACGGGCGACCCATAGCGAACCCAACCGAGCGGTGGCCGTCTCGAGCCTCTGGCCGGTTGGCTGGGCGTCGTGACGGTGAACGCCACCCTGGCCAACGGCGCCGGTCTCTCACCCAGGGGAAACGGTCCATTCAGCCGCCGGCTCCGGCCGCCCCCAACCCCGCCGCCAGCCCTGCGAGCTCCTGCGCCCAGTCAGAGCCGACCGGCCACACCTCCCTTCGGGTGAGGCTCAGGGCGATGCCCTTCTCCCCGTAGGCGGCCTCGTTCACGAACACCGGCCAGACGGGGCCGTCGCCGAGTTCGGGAGAGGGCCCGTAGGCATGGGTGAGGCCGTCATGGCCCAGGAAGAGGGGATCGCCCGGCACGATCGGCTGCCAGTCCCGGTGCTGGCGCAGGGGATGGAGCACGGCCGCGGGCGAGCCGTCGCCGTGGCGGGGCAGGTCGAGGCTGCCCAGGTGGCGGTGCACCACCAGCCGCTCGGGCTGGGGCAGCTGGCCCCGGCGCGCCGCCGCCAGCAGGGCCAGCAGGGCTTCGAGGGCCAGCTGGGTGCTGCGGCAGATGGCGGCGTTCACCACGCCCTGGGGCACCGGGCCCACCTCCACCACCAGGCCGCAGGGCCAGCGCTCCACCAGGTAGCCGGTCTGGGTGGCGTCGGCCTCATGGAGATAGATCGGCAGCCCCAGCTGCAGCTGCAGGGCCGCCGCCAGGGCCAGATCGGTGGGCCGGCGCCCGTACACCACCAGGGAGTTGCCCATGGCGGCGGTGGTGCTGTGGAGATCGATCGCCACCAGGCACGGGCTCCGGCCTGCGGGTCCATGCAGCGCCAGCAGGTCCCTGGCCCGGCGGATCTCCCGCTCGCTGCGGCTTTCATCCGCCAGCAGGGCAGGAACGAAGCTGCGGTTGAGGTCCCGATCGAGGTAGCGGCGGTTTTCCGCGAGAGCACCGGGATTGCCCTCCACCAGTTCCACCGCCAGACCGGCGCGATCGAGGCGCTCGGGATGGCGCCGCCAGCCCTCCAGCAGCCAGGGCCCGTTGCGCTCGTTGCCGTGGGTGCCGGCCACCACCAGCACCGCGGGGTTGGCATCGGCGATCGGGGGAACCATGGCCCGCAGTCCTCCGGAGGGGCGGAGATCGCGCCAGCCTGACGCAGCCGCGGCCAGAGTCGGGAGGTTGCGCCACTGCCGATGCTTCCTCCTCCCGTGCTCGTGCGCACTGCCCGCGGGGTGTGGCACTGGCAATGGCGGCGTCTGATGAGCGGCCTTGGTCCTGCCGATCCCGCCGGACGGTACCGGCGCCCCGAGGCCGCCTTCGCCACCCTGCCGGATCTGCCGGCCGATGCCGACCAACCGGGCGCCCATGTGCTGATCGTGGGGCGCAGCTGCCCCTGGGCCCATCGGGCCTGGCTGGTCTGGAGCCTGCGCCGGCTCGCCGGCAGCATCGACCTGCTGGTGGTGGAACCGGATCCGGCGGCCGGCCGCTGGCGCTTCCGCGAACCGTTCGAGGGCTGCTCCACCCTCCTCGATCTCTATCGCCGCAGCGACGCTCCCCCGGGCACCCGCGCCTCCGTGCCGGTGCTGGTGTCGCGCGGGACAGGCCGGATCCTGGCGAACGAGAGCGCCCGGCTGATCGAGCTGCTCAACCGCTGGCCCGCCGCCGCCGGCAGCCCCGACCTCGACCCGCCTGAGCAGGCGGAGGCCTGCGCGGCCTGGCGGCAGCGGCTGCAGGGAGCGGTGAACGACGGCGTGTACCGCTGCGGGTTCGCCCGCAACCAGGCCGCCTACGACGAGGCGGAAGCGGAACTGTTCACCAACCTCGACGCAGCCGAAGCGGAGCTGGCGCGGCAGGACCGCCAGGGCAGCGGCTGGCTGGCCGGCGGCGTGGCTCCAGGCCTGGCCGACGTGGTGCTGTTCACCACCCTGATCCGGTTCGAGATGGTCTACGCCCCCCTGTTCGGCTGCAGCCGACGGCCGCTGTGGCAGCTGCCAACCCTGTGGCGCTGGCGCTCCCGCTTCTTCGGCCTCGAGGGGGTGGCCGCCACCTGCGACGCTGGGGCCTGGCGGCGCGACTACTTCGGCGCCCTCTTTCCACTCCACCCCTCGGGCATCGTTCCGGCGGGTCCCGATCTGGCCACAGTCGTAACGAGTCCTCCCCCCCGATGACCGACACCGCCGCCAACACCGCCAGCGCCACCGATCCGGTCTTCGAGGGCGTGTTCGGCACCTACACGATCACGGCCCTCGACCGGCGCGAGGTGCTGGGCTACCGGCTGGCCGTGGGCGCCGTGGCCCTGGGCGAGCTGGGCCTGCTGAGCCAGTGGTGGCGCCTGGGGCCGTCGCTGGCCTGGCCCTGGCTGCTGCCGATGGCCGTGGGCCTGGGGCTGGCCCTGCGCTGGATCCACATCTACCTGCGTCCCCTGCACCGGGCCCTGCAGCTGTTCTGGCTGCTGGGCTGCGTCGGGGCCGTGGTGCTGGCCATCCGGGTCGGGCCGGGCCAGCTGCTGGGCACCCTCGCCGCCGAGCCGCTCTGGCTGCTGGCGGTGGGCCCCTTCTTCGCCGCCCTCACCGGCGTGGGCTTCAAGGAGTTCTTCTGCTTCCGCAGGCCGGAGGCGATCGGGGTCACCCTGCTGCTCCCCCTGGCGCTGCTGGGCCGGCTCACGGGCCTGCTCGACGGCGCCGCCTGCTTCGCCCTGCTGCTGGCGGAGAGTCTGCTGCTGCTTGTGCTCACCCTGCGCAAGCTGCCGATGGAGGCCGCCGCCGACGTGGGCGACAAGAGCGTGTTCGACGAACTGGCCCGACGGCGCCAGGCCGGGCCGACGGCGCCTATGGCGCCATGAGCCTGATCTCCCTGGTGGGAGCGGGCAAGGACTTCGGCATCCGCACCCTGTTCGGCGACCTCGACCTGCATGTGGGCGAGCGGGAGCGGCTGGGGCTGATCGGCCCCAACGGCGCCGGCAAGAGCACCCTGCTGAAGGTTCTGGCCGGCGTTGAGCCGCTGGATCGGGGCGAGCGGCGCTGCTCGCCGCGGCTGGCGGTGGTGCTCCTGGATCAGGATCCCCGCCTCGATCCGGAGCGCACCGTGCTGGAGCACGTGTTCGCCGGCGGGGCGGAGAGGATGCGCCTGCTGCGGGCCCATGAAGACCTGAGCCGCCAGCTGGCCGCCAACCCCGAGGACGCCAGCCTTCATGCCCGCTTCAGCGACCTGCACCGCCGCATGGACGCCAGCGATGCCTGGGGACTGGAGCGGCAGTGCCATGAGGTGCTGGAGCGGGTGGGCATCGGCGACGTGCATCGCCGGCTTGGGGAGCTGTCGGGGGGCAACCGGCGGCGGGTGGCCCTGGCCGCCGCCCTGGTGGCCCAGCCCGACGTGCTGCTGCTGGATGAGCCCACCAACCACCTCGACGCCGACGGGGTGGAGTGGCTGCAGACCTGGCTCGATCGCTACCCCGGAGCCCTGGTGCTGGTCACCCACGACCGCTACCTGCTGGATCGGGTGACGCGCCGGATCGTGGCGGTGGAGCGGGGCGAGGCGCGCCGCTACGAGGGCAATTACGCCACCTACCTGCAGCACCGGGCGGAGGAGGACGAACGGGAGGTCGCGACCGCCGCCAAGTTCCGGGGCACGCTGCGGCGCGAACTGGCCTGGCTGCGCCAGGGCCCCAAGGCCCGCAGCACCAAGCAGAAGGCCCGCCTGCAGCGCATCGCCGCCATGCAGGAGGCGCCCTTGCGCCAGGCCAGAGGTTCCCTCAGCCTGGCGAGCACCGCCCGCCGGATCGGCCGCCGGGCGATAACCGCCGAAGGGCTGGGGGTGAACGCGGGACCCCAGGGGGACGGGCCGCCGCTGCTGCGGGGCTTCGCCTACGACTTCGGCCCCGAGGACCGGGTGGGGATCATCGGGCCGAACGGCGCCGGCAAGTCGAGCCTCCTGGAGGTGATCGCCGGCCGGCGGCCGCCGGCGGAAGGCACGCTGGAGCTGGGATCCACGGTAAAGCTGGCCTATTTCGATCAGCACAGCGAGGTGCTGCAGGCCGGACCCTCCGGCCGGGGCCTGGAGCGCAAGGTGATCGACGTGGTGAAGGAGGCCGCCAGCCGGGTGGAGGTGGACGGCCAGGAGGTGAGCGCCTCCCAGCTGCTGGAGCGCTTCCTGTTCCCACCGGCCCAGCAGCATCAGCCAGTGGCGAAGCTCTCCGGCGGGGAGAGGCGGCGGCTGCACCTCTGCCGCCTGCTGATCGAGGCGCCGAACGTGCTGCTGCTCGACGAACCCACCAACGACCTCGACGTCCACACCCTCAGCGTGCTGGAGGACTTTCTCGACGATTTCCGCGGCTGCGTCGTGGTGGTCTCCCACGACCGCTGGTTCCTGGATCGCACCGTCGACCGGCTGTTCCACTTCGAGGAGGGGCGGCTGCGGCGCTTCGAGGGCAACTACAGCAGCTATCTCGAGCAGCGGGAAGCGGCGGCCGCCAACAGCGCAGCGGCCGCGGCTATGCCGGTGGCGGCAGCAGTGGCGGCTGTGGTGGCGGCTCCCCGCCCTCAGGCAACGGGTCCAAGGCGGCGCAGCTTCAAGGAAAACCGTGAACTGGAGGCGATCGAGCGCGACCTGCCCGCCTGGGAGGAACGCCGCCGGGACCTTGAGGCCCTGCTCGGGCGAGGCGGCGCCGACTACGACCGCCTCAACGCCCTCACCGAGGAACTGGCCGACCTGTTGGAGCGGATCGGTGCCGCCGAGGAGCGCTGGCTAGCGCTCAGTGAGCTGGCCGGCTGAGCGGCGGCGGCGGTGGGTGTGGGTCAGAGCACCCGGTTCGGCCGTGCCCATGCCGCCGTCTCCCTGGGAACGGGGCGGCAGCCCGCACACCGGCCCGACGGGCTCCGGCAGCAGCCAGGGCTGGCGCCGGGGCCTGGCGCCCCGCTCCTCCGCTTGCTTCATCACCGTGGGCTTGTAATCGTCGGCACTGCGGTGGGCGGCCATCTGATCGCCCATGCGGCGCAGGTAGAGGTCGCTCACCCACACCACCCGGGCATGCTCGAAGGCCTCGCAGGCGGCCTGGGGCGAGCTGAAGCGCTGGCTCACCACGCCGCTCGGAGCGCACTGCTTCCAGTCGAGCACTTCATCGAAGCTCAGGCCCCGGCGCCACTGGCGCTGTTCGGAGAGGTAGCAGTGATCCTCGGGGCCATTGATCCAGTACAGACGGCCTTTCACATCGATGAAATGCCGGTCGCGTCGTTGCCTGATCCTGGTCATGGGCGGGTTCCCTCACCTGGTCTGACCCTGCTGGTAGCAGAAAAGGCCGAAGGGCGCAGCCGATCAGCGCCAGCGCACATGCCCCTGCTGCCACGGTCGCAGACTCCTTAAGGTGGTTTGGTGATCTACGGCCAGGACGAGCCGGTTTCCGCATGAAAACCATCGACGAGCACATCGAGAAAGACAGGGCCGAGATCGAGGCGGCTCGTGCCGCCGGTGATGCGGGCAAGGTGCGCCACCTCGAGGAGGAGCTCAAGGGACTCGAGGAGTACAAGGATCACCACCCCGAGGACAGCCACGATCCCAGCCCCCTGGAGGTCTACTGCGATCTGAACCCGGAAGCTCCGGAGTGCCGGGTCTACGACGACTGATCAATCCCCAGCTGGGTCCAGACAGCCGCCAGGAGCGTATCCAGTCCCCTGGCGGCCACCGCTGAGATCGTGAGAGGTGGCTCCAGCCCGGCACCAGCGCAGTGCGACGCCACCTTCGAGCGCACCTCCGCCATGGTTTCCTCGTCGAGCAGTTCGGCCTTGGTGAGCACCACCAGCCT
>JBJTUJ010000301.1:0-7919 GCA_046080685.1 Cyanobium sp.
ACCCACCAGCCGGCCCCCGGTCCTGCGCAGCCTGCAGTCCGGCCATGGTGATGGGTTCCGCCGGCAGGGCTGCTGCGGGGGCGAGCACGAAGGTCAGCGGATGGGTCATGGGGGAGGACCCTCAGGGGGCCAGCACAGGCCTGGAGGAAGCCCCCGTCAATCTGGCTGGAAACCAGGATGCCTGAGAGCCGGAGCCGACGGCCGCTGACCTGCGGGGGGCGGCGAACCGATGAAGCCCTGTTCATGAAGCCCCGTTGCACCCGGTGACGAGGGGTGTCGATCGTGCGGCAGCCGTTGCCCGTGCCGATGGGCGGGGCCATCGTGGCTGCATCGACATTCGGAGGCTCCACGAATGGAAGACACCCCCCCGGAGCAGTGCCCAGGAGCGCGCTGACGATCCGGCCCCTGCTCCAACACTCTCAACGGATCCCTGACGTTCCTGGCGTGTCGCAACGTCGCCGTCCAATGCACCGCCCACTCCAAAGTCCATAGGTGCCCCGGACCCAACGGAACGTCCCAATCGACACCTGGCCCCAGGTGCCAGCGCCGGCAGCTCCGCCCCCACAACCGAAGACACCCTTATCTGACGATCAACCGACCGCGCAGCCGCGCCCGACCCCTCTGGGAAGGCACCACGGCTGAGCAGACAAAGGCCCGGGGCCCACGCTCCGGGCTTTGTTGTGGCCGATCCCCGTTGGCCCCGGGTCTGTGCGTGCTGCCTGCGGCACTCATCCAGGCCACACCCACGGCCACGGCGGGCCAGGAAGCGGTTGAGGTCGACCGGCCCCACCAGACTGGGCCGGGCTGCGTGTTGCGCTTCAGCCCGTTTCCCTGCCATGCCGTCTCGGACCCCTGCCCGATCCCGCTCCGGCCTCCGGGCCCTGGCCCCGCTGCTGGCCCTGACCCTGGCCGTGGTGTCTCCCCTGCCGCGGGCGTTCGGCGCCGACGGGCTGCCCGGCTGTGCACCCGGAACGGGGGTGGACGCCGCCGCTGCCCGCCGGATCAGCCGCTGGGCCCTGGCCGAGTACGGCGTGCCGGGAGCCGCCGTCGCCCTGGTGCAGGACGGCCGGCTGACGCTGGTGGAAGGATTCGGGGTGCGGGATCTGGCCACCGGCGCGCCCACCAGCGCTGACACGCTGTTCCAGCTGGCCAGCGTGTCGAAGACCTTCACCGCGGCCCCGGTGGCGGCCCTGGTGGACCGCAAGCGGCTGGGCTGGGAGCAGCCGATGGTGTCGGTGCTGCCCGACTTCCGCCTGCACGACGCCTACGCCGGCACCTGGGTGAACGCCCGGGATCTGCTCACCCATCGCGCCGGCTTTCCGGCCTTCTTCGGCGACCTGTTCGATCACCTCGGCTACCGCGACGCCGACGTGCTGCGCCGGATCCGCTACGTGAAGCCCGCCACCTCCTTCCGCGACCGAGCGGCCTACTCGAACATCGGCTTCTTCCTGGCGGGCGAACTGGCGGCGAAGGCCGGCGGCGAACCGTTCCCGGCCCTCGCCCGCACCCTTGTGTTCGCGCCCCTGGCGATGACCCGCACGGGCGTGGCCAGCACCCTGATCGGCACGGGCTCCACTGCCGGCACCCTGAGCGACGTGAGCCGCTCCCATGCGCTGGTGGGGGGTCGGCTGCAGGTGGTGCCTCCCAACCTCAGCGCCCTGTTCATCGCCGCCGGGGGCTTCGCTAGCAGCGCCCATGACCTCGGCCGCTTCATCACCATGCTGGCCCGTGGCGGCGAGATCGACGGCCGTCCCGTGCTTTCGGAAGAAGCCATGAAGGCCCTGTTCGAGCCGGTGATCGCCGAGGAGCCCGGCTTCGCGGAGTTCCCACCGATCGACGCCCATTCCGGCTTCGACTATTCCCCCGGCTGGGGGGTGTACCACTACAAAGGCCTCAAGGTGCTGGAGAAGGGTGGCGCCCTCGACGGCGTGCGCACCCTGCTGGTGGTGGTGCCGCAGAAGCGGTTCGCGGTGGCGATCCTGGCCAACCGCAACCTCACGGCGCTGCCGGAGGCGGTGCGGGCGGCGCTGCTGCAGCAGGCCTTCGGCCGTCCGGGCGAAGCGGATCTGCAGCCGACCATCCGGGCGAAGTCGCGCCAGATCGAATCCCTGCTGCTGGCCGTGGAGCCGAGGCCCGCCCATCCCAGGCCCCCGGCCCTTCCCCTGGCGGCCTACACCGGCTCCTACGTCAACGACCTGTTCGGCTCCTGGACGGTGGCCGAGCGCAACGGAACCCTGGAGGTGCTGGCGGGACCCGCCCGCTATCGCGGCACCGTGACCCCCTGGAACGGCGAGACCTTCCATCTGCTCTGGCCCGGGGTGATTTCCACCCCCGTGGAGGTGCCGTTCCGGTCCGACCCCAGCGGCCGGGTGAGCGGGTTCGACTACCTGGGCTATGGGTTTCGGCGGGTGCCCTGAGGGGGCGCCCAGGAGGCGTGGCATCTCCGCAGGCGGTGACGGCGGACCGTCAGCAGGTGATGGCTAGAGGAGGGGGAGGGACTGGGCATGGTGGAACAGATTAGCTGGATCCCAGCGGCGCTTCACTGCCACGAGATTGCGGGGACTGCGACGGTAGTTGTTGAGGAAATAGAGCCAGAGGGCCTGATCGATGCGCCCGTCGGCATGGGTGCCGAGGGCAATGTCGGGATAGTTGTAGTAGCAGACGGCCACCGTTCCCGAGGGATCGCTGGCGGGATCAGGTGTGCCGCCGTAGGCGTGGTACACAGCGGTATACATCTGATTCAACCAGTCAACATGGGCCTCTTCCTGCTGGCGGTACGGCATGCCGCCGCTGTCGCCGGGGGCCGAGTTGTTGGTCCAGTAGGTCTGGTACTGCAACTTCATGATCGCGCTGCGTTGTGGCACAGCGGTTGCATCTGCGGCGACGCGATTGACAGCACCGCCATAGCTATCCACCTGCACCAGGCTCTGCTTCATATCGTCCGGGCTCAGGCCCTTGGGCACCACCTGCAGATAGTGATGGATGGCTTCCACCTGATCTGCAGGGAAGGCCTTGTTCATGTAAGCGGATTTGTATTTGCCGAACTGATTGGGACCTGAGCCATTGAGAGTCTGGAGTGCTTCCAGATAGGTGAGATGCTGGGCATCCTGGCTGGCGGGGAGGGCATGCATGCGGCCCAGGTGACCGACGAGCGGGGTGAGCAGATCAGTGGCGGGAGCAATGGCGTTGAAACGGCTGCGGAGGCCATCCAGGTGACGTTCAACCTGGCGGCGATGATCGTCGATCTCCTGCCCTGGCTGCGAGACCACCTGAAGCACGAGGGCGAGTTGACCGGCAGCGTGATGGTTGAGCTTCAGCAGGGTGAAGCAGGGCTCCGGCAACATCAGCATCAGATCGCTGTATTCCGCCATGAAGGCCTGAAAGCTGTTCAGTGGCAGATCGGACCAGTTCCAGGCCAGTACGGTCAGGGAAGCGTGGGATGGGGCGTCGGGAAGATCGGCGAAGTAGTAGCGCACGATCACACCGAAATTGCCCCCTCCGGCACCGCAAAGGGCCCAGAAGAGATCACGTTCGTCTGGATCGTCGGACAGGACGGAGACGTGATACAGTCGAGCTTCTCTCCGCTGTGGATCCCAGATAGCGATGTCCATGGCATGGAGGTGATCGACGGTGAGGCCATGCAGGCGCGAGAGCAGGCCGTACCCGCCTCCGCTGATGTGACCGCCGGCGCCCGCGGAATAACAGGAGCCGGCCGGCAGGGTTTTGCCATGGCCATTGAGCAGAGTGCGATAGATGGTCCAGTTCTCGCAGCCGGCATCCACGAAGAACAGCTGCCGTTCGTGGTCGTAGCCAACCTGATTGAGGCCCGAGAGATCCACCACGGCAGCCGTGGTGCTGTTGTACACAAAGTTCTCATAGCAGTGGCGGCCTGAAGCCACTTTGACACCGCTGCCATAGCGGGTGATCGCTTCACTGAGGGCCAGAGCCACCGCCTCCAGGCTTGTGGGAACAAACACCTCCTGAAGCTGGGACGCATACCACCGGCGATCAAAGCCCTGGCGGTCACTGGTCAGCGGGGAGCGGCCGAAGGAGCGCAAGCTGGGGGCCATGGCAGACCTGGAGTATCCGCAGGCCCTGATCCCAACGATGCAATCCGGCACGCAGGCGCATTGTTGAGAGCTCGTTACTCGGCAGTGGCTCGGAGGGTTGGACTGCAGGTGATCCGCCCGATGTCCGTTCTGTTTCCCCAGGGGGATATGCAGTCCTGCTTTTGCATCGAAACGAGCCGTCTTGTTGCCGTGCTCTATGGGTGATGCCAATGAATCACGTTCCTGCATGGGCATGGCGTCCTGCCCGGCTTATGCGCGGGAGTTGCCACGGATCCGGTTGTCGCCCGCGAACAGCTGTGGCGTGGTGGCCACCGCATGAGCGGCGTGGTCGGGCAGATCCATGCGGTACACGCGCACGTCACGAAGGGGAGGAGACGTCATCGGCATCAGGGGGAGAGCGGATCTGAGGCAACCGCATGGTCTTCCGTGAATGGAGAGTCAAGGCGGGCCCTGCGCCTGCCAGCGCCTGGGTTCCGGGGGATACGGTTCAATCGCGGCCGTAAACCCACGGCGCCGGTCTCCCTCGCCGATGACCACCTCCATCCCCCCTTCCGCGTCCCTCTCGCCAGGGGCCAGCAACACGGATCTGCCCAGTGCGTTCCATTGGCGCCACGCCGGCCGGACGGTTCGGATTGCCATCAGCGACAGGGGTGGAACCGGCCCGGCCTGGCTGCTGCTGCCAGCCCTCAGCACGATCTCCAGCCGCCGCGAGTGGCAGCCCTTCTGCCACGCCATCAGCGAGCGGCAGCCCCCTTCCGCCACCCGCCCTCGCCTGATCCGCATCGACTGGCCCGGGTTCGGCGACAGCGAGCGGCCGCGGCTGCCCTACGACGCCGACCTGCTGGCCCAGTGTCTCGCGGACCTCCGCCGTGAGGTCTGCCCCGCCGATTGCGGCCTGATCGCCGCCGGACACGCCGCCGGCATCGCCCTGCTCGCTTCCCGGCGCCTGGGCCTGGCCTTCCGTGAATGGGTACTGGTGGCCCCCACCTGGCGGGGCCCGCTGCCCACGATGGCGGGCCGGCGCAGCCGCGCCTTCCCGTGGCTGCGCCCCTGGTGGAAGCCCCCTTGCTCGGACCGCTGCTCTACCGGGCCAACACCGCCCGGGGCGTGCTCGGCTGGATGAGCCGGCGCCATGTGGATGTGGCGGGAGCGGGGCTGACGCCCGAGGGGATCGCGGCGCGGCAACGCATCGCCCGCCAGCGTGGCGCCCGCTTCGCCAGCGCCGCCTTCGTGACCGGGGGACTGGATCCCTACGCCGATCCCGAAGGCTGGCTGCAGGCGGCCCGCGCTCTGCCGGCGCCCCTCACGGTGGTGGTGGCCGAGCAGGCGCCACCGAGGTCGCTGGCCCAGATGCAGGCCCTCGCCGCGGTGGCCGATCGGGTGCTGCACCTGCCCGGCCGGCTCGGAGCCCACGAGGAAGGCGGCCGCGCGCTGGCGGAGTTCCTGTTTTGAAGTGTTCCCGTCTGGGGACCTTGCCGCGCCTGGCGAGGATTGAACCAGGCGGTGACCGGCTCCCCTGGTCGGTCGCCGCGCGGATGTTCGGCCCTGCCTATCTGGTGGCGGTGGGGTACATGGATCCGGGCAACTGGGCCACGGATCTGGCCGCCGGATCCCGCTACGGCTATGGCCTGCTGTGGGTGGTGGCCGTCTCCAGCGGCATGGCCATGGTGCTCCAGATGCTCAGCTGCCGCCTGGGCATCGCCACGGGCTGGGATCTGGCCCAGGCCTGCCGGCGGCTGTTGCCCGAGTCCTGGCGCATCCCGCTGTGGCTGCTGGCGGAGGTGGCAATCGTGGCCTGCGACCTGGCGGAACTGGTGGGCAGCGCCATCGCGCTGCAGTTGCTGTTCGGCCTGCCCCTGCCCTGGGGTGTGGCCCTCACGGCCGGCGACACACTGCTGCTGCTGCTGCTGCTGCTGCTGCTGCTGCTGCTGCTGCTGCTGCTGCTGCTGCTGCTGCTGCTGCTGGCGCTGCAGCGCTTCGGCATCCGGCGCCTGGAGGCGTTGATCATCGCGCTCGTGGCCCTGGTGGGAGCCTGCTTCGCCTGGGAACTGCTGCTGCTGCGTCCCGACTGGCTGCAGGTGGCCGCGGGGTTCCTGCCGCAGCCCTCGGTGCTGCGGGATGGCAGGCAGCTCTACATCGCTGCGGGCATCCTCGGCGCCGGTGCCGCCCGCGAGGCGGCGCTGTTCTCCACCGCTCCCTTCGTGGGCGCCCTGTTCTCCCTGGCGGTTCTGCGGGAGCCCGTGACGCCGGCCCTGCTGCTGGCCGCTGGGCTGATGGCCTCGGGTGTGGCGCTGCTGCTTCGCGAGCAGCACAGCCACTGGCATCGCCATGAGGAGCTTCGTCATGCCCATCGCCATCGCCACGACTCCCATGGGGGCGATCCCCACCACGATCACCCTCATGCACCGGATGACCTGGCCGGCCAACCCGCGGATGGCCCGTTCTGGCATGCCCATGAGCATCGCCACGGGCGGCTGGAGCATGCCCATCCGCACGTGAGTGACGCTCACCACCGGCATCCCCACTGAAGGGGATCCGGGCCGCACGGGGCCTCCACGGTTCAGGCCACCTCCGGCGCCCAACCCCGCTGGCGGTGCAGGTCCTCCGTCCAGCTGCTGCAGCGATGGGTGAGGTGCGCGCCATCGGCGATCACCCCCCGGTGCCGCTGGCAGGTGAGCAGCGGGATGCCGCTGGGCCCCGGGTGGTGGCGGAAGAAGTGGCAGATCATGCACACCTGCCGGCTGCGGCTGCCCACCAGCACCTGCTGATCCAGCAGGGGCCAGCCATCGACAGGCTCCGGGCGCGCGGGCGGAAGCTGGGACGAAGGGACAGGCACCACGACGACTCCAGAAGACGTACATCTGTACTAGCACGGATGCATGGATCGGGTGCGGGCCGCGGCAGGACCGCTGCCCATCCGCCGCGCCCCTGCCGCAGGGGCGCTTAACCCGCTGCCGTCGTCCATAGGTTCGGATCATCGGCACAGGCGGAGGCCAGGGCCATGACCACGAAGCCATCCGAATCGACGACGGGCAGCGCCCACCCTCCCTTTCAGCCCCACCCCGACCATGCCGAGGACGTGAGCCGGGCGATTCAGGCCATCCAGCAGCTGGCCCTCGACCAGCCCGACCTGGCCGATGCCCTGCGGGCCGCCGCCAGCACCGACGAGGCCCGCAACGTGCTGCTCGCCCACGGGATCACGATCAGCGCCGAGGCCCTCTGGCGCCATCGGGGCTCGCTGCTCAGGGAGGGCCAGCCCACCTGGCGGGGCTGACCCTTGGCAGCGCCCCCATGGATTCGGTTGCCACGACCTTCCGGTTCGGTCCTCCGTCGGCGGTGAGGAAGGCCGAAGCGCGGGGTTCGGCTCTCCCGATCCCAGCAACCAGCGGACCCGGGGAGAGTGAGCGCACCGGGGGCGAACAACGACCCCGACCCCCTCCTTCGCCACCAGAACGATGCTCACCCTCCGTTCCACTTCCCCTCTGTCCCTGATCGATCGGCTGGAGCAGCAGCTCGGCCATCAGCTCCAGAGCAGCGAGCGCGTGCCCGCCGCCGAGGTGCACGAAACGGCCGAGGCCTATGAGGTGGTGCTCGAGCTTCCCGGCGTCGAGCGGAACGCCATCGACGTGAAGGCCACCGAGCGCACCCTGGTGATCAGCGCCGAACGCCGCCGCCCCCACCACCGGTCGGCCGAACAGGAGGCCGCCGCCACCGAGGCCAGCCCCGAAGCCGCCGCCGAGCCCCGGAAGGCTCCGCTGATCAGCGAGTTCCGCTACGGCACCTGGAGCCGCAGCTTCCGCTTCCCCACCGCGATCGAGCGGGAGCAGCTGCAGGCCCGCTACCGCGACG
>JBJTUJ010000302.1:0-13571 GCA_046080685.1 Cyanobium sp.
GCACGCCTCTGGGAATCCGGGCGCCGCTGGCGGCGTAGCGCTCGGGAGTCTTGCGGAAGTCGACGATCTCGGTGAGCTCGGTCTTGGCTTCATCGACGCCGGCGACATCGGCGAAAGTGACACGCGATTCCTCGTCAGGAACATACACCTTGGCCTTGCTCTTGGTGAAACTCAAGGCCCCCTGGGCTCCGCCCATGCCACTGCGGCGGGCGAAGAACTGGAGCACCAGGATGAAGATCAGCGGCGGCACCACCCAGCTGAGCGCCGTGCTGATCAGGTTGGGCCGACGGGGCGGTGCAGCCGCGAATTCGACACCATGCTGCTCAAGCCGCTGGGGCAGCTCCATGTCGAAGATCGGGGTGGTGGCCAGAACGGTGGGCGCTCCTTCCGCCGGCGGCTTGTTCAGCTCGTAGCGGATCTGATCGGAGGTGATGTAGACCCGCTTCACATTGCCGTCGTCCACCTGGTTAATGAACAGGGAGTAGGGAACGCGGGGGACCTGATTGGCCGGATTCGGCAGGAAGTTGCTGAACAGCAGCAGAACGCCGAAGCCGATCAGCAGCAGATTGATCAGACCGAACCGCCGGGTTGGGCGATTGTCGTCCTGGCGGATGGCCATGCGGCGGGCAGCGTCGTTCCGGTACAAACTAGGCACGCGTGTCCCTCTGCGGATCCAGGCGGGGGCGGGAGAACCGAACGCTCCCCCACGCTCCGCACCGAAGCCTCCCTCCTGCGATGTGCGGCCGCTTCTCCCTCACCACCACCGTCGACCGGCTGCTCCCCCGACTGCGGGGGCCCCTGCCGCCGGGCCTGGCGGAGCACTACGCCCCCCGGCCCCAGGTGCGACCTGGAGAGCCGGTGCTGCTGCAGCGCCAGGAGCATGGGGATCTGGGGGTGGCTCTGGCGCTCTGGGGCCTGCTGCCGGAATGGAGCCGGGATCCCCTCGGGGCCCAGAAACCCTCCCGCCGGCCGATCAATGCCCGCAGCGAAACCGTGGGCGAGAAGGCCAGCTTCCGAGGCCCCTGGCGGCATCGCCGCGCCCTGATCCCCGCCGACGGGTTCTACGAGTGGCAGCGCCGCACCGATGCGGCCACCGGCAGGGTGGGGAAGCAACCGTGGCTCTTCCGCCGCCGCGACCAGGCGCCGTTCTGGCTTGGCGGCCTCTGGGAGCGGTGGGTGGGCCCGGATGGAGGGGAACTGGACACCTGCTGCGTGCTCACCACCGCGCCCAACGACCTGCTGAGGCGGGTCCATGACCGCATGCCCGTGGTGATCCCAGACGGCCTGGAGGAACCCTGGCTGGTCCCTGCCGATGGGCCGGGCCTCAGGGCCCTGGAGCCGCTGATGGCTCCCTGGGATCCGGCGGCATGGGAGGCGGTGAAGCTGGACGTGGGGCCCGATCGGGACAGGCCTGCCTCCATGGCCGGCCAGCCTGGGCAGCTCGATCTGCTCCTGAGTTGAGGTTTCGCCGGAGCACGGGCGTGACCGGTTAAACAGGGATCAACGATCCGTTCCCGTCATGACGCTCGAGCAGCTCGACGCCTTCCTTGACCACGCCCGCGAACGCCCGGAACTGGAGCGTCGTCTCCATGATCACGAGAATCCACTCGCCCTGAACGCCTTCCTCGAGCTGGCTCGCCTTGAGGGCTTCACGGTGGTGGAGTCCGATGTGATTGCGGCCCAGCAGCGGGAGGAGGCACGCCTCAGCGATCAGGAGCTTCAGGAGCGCGCCGGCGCCGAAGCCCGCCGTCTGCGCCACTTCATCCCAGGATGACCGACCCTGCCAACGCTCCCACCCCCCGGCCAGAGGAGGGGCTGCCTGAGCGGGTGGCCGACTATCCCAGGCCACCGGCCCTGGTGAGCTGCAACCGGCATGTGCGGGTGGAGGCCCTGGGGAGAGTGCTCTGTGAGACGCACGTGTCCCTGCGCGTTCTGGAAACCTTCCATCCACCCACCTTCTATCTGCCTCCCGAATCGATGGCTCTGGACATGCTGGAGCCTGTGGCGGGCCGCAGCTTCTGCGAGTGGAAAGGGGTCGCCCACTGGTTCGACGTGGTGGGCGTCGATGGGCGGCGTCTTCGGCGGGCGGTGTGGCAGTACCCTGATTCCACGCCCGCCTACCGCGCGCTGGCAAGCTGGTACTCCCTTTATCCGGGAGCGATGGATGGCTGCTGGCTGGATGGAGAGCGGGTGACTCCCCAGCCCGGCCAGTTCTATGGCGGCTGGATCACTGCAGATGTGGAGGGTCCGTTCAAGGGGGATCCGCACCATCCCGAATTGATCTGAACCTGGCACCAGTTCGGTGAACAGTGGTGCAGGCCCTCAATGGTCACCACGAATCAGTGGGGTTTCGAATTCCCAGATGAGGTCGTGGCCACTTAGCTGCAAGTGAGATTCCCGCCACAAAGATGCTTCATCAACTCCCTGCAGGCCAAGATCCCCAAGCGGCGTGCGGGCGGATACACCTCCTAACAGTTTCGGAGCGATCACGGCTGCCAGCTCCTGCACGCATCCCTGACGCACGGCAGCCGCAGCCAGCTCGGGGCCGCACTCCCACAACACCTGGTTGCAGCCGCGACGAGCCAGGGCCTCCACCAGCTGCGAAGGCTCGCAGGCAGCGAGCTCCAGCCGCTCCACCCCAAGAGCATCCACGCGCTCCCGGGCCGCTGGCAAAGCCTCCGGGCCATGGGTCACCAGCGTGGGAGCCTCTGCCAGGTGCCAAAGCCGGGCCTGCTCCGGAAGGGCGAGGCCGCGGCTCAGCACCACCCGCAGAGGCTCTGGATCCCGCCGGCCGCGGCTGGTGAGCAGGGGGTCATCGGCGCGGACCGTGCCCCCCCCCACGATCACGGCGTCGCAGCGCGCCCGCAGGCAGTGCACCCAGTCCCGTGCCGCGGGGCCACTGATCCATTGGCTGTCGCCATTGGCGAGGGCCGTCCGGCCATCGAGGCTCATCGCCCACTTGAGCACCCCCAGGGGACGGCCACTGCGGACCCGATGCACGAAGGCGCGGTTGAGGCGAAGCGCCTCACTCCTGGCAACGCCTTCGATCACCTCCAGTCCCGCTGCCCGAAGCCGCGCCAGGCCGGCCCCAGCCACCCGCGGGTCGGGGTCGGACATGGCCACCACCACCCGGGCGATGCCGGCGGCGATCACAGCCTCGCTGCAGGGTGGGGTACGGCCGTGATGGCAGCAGGGCTCAAGGCTTACGAATAGGGTGCCGCCGCGGGCCCGATCGCCGGCTTGGCGCAGGGCCCCCACTTCGGCATGGGGCTCACCGGCACGGGCATGGAAACCTTCCCCCACCAAGGTACCGCCCGCATCGAGGACGACGGCGCCCACCATTGGGTTCGGGCTTGTGCTGCCCTGACCGAGCTCCGCAAGCTGGAGGGCACGGCGCATCCAGGGGAGCCAGAGAGAGGAGGACATGGGTGCCGTGCTGTCGCCTGGGTGAAAAGGTGCTGCGCCGATCCGACCGGTGGAGATCGGGTCACCGACCGGATCTCGCTCGGGTCAGGGGAGCGGAGGGGGGGGTGTGGGCGCGCTCTACAGAGAGCGCCACTCCGCCACCACGTAGGGAGGGACCGGCAGCTCCTCGAAGACACAGGCAAGCCGGAGCCTCAGGGGTCTGTTCAGCTGCAGATCGACCAACAGGGGTGTGAGGTCGAACTCGGCGGCGGCGGCTCGATTGTCCCCGGCGAGCTTGGAGCTGGCCAGGGTGATGTCGTCGAGCTGCCAATGGCGCCGCCCCGCCCGCACCTCCAGGGAGGTGGGATGGTTCAGGCGCACACGCCCCGGATAGCTGACGATGCGCAAGGTGATGGGAGCGCCCGCGCGGGCTGGTCCCTGGCGATAGGCCACCACCTGCCAGCTCTGGTAGTCGAGATCGCGAAGGCTCTCGAGGCTGCGCACCAGCCCGGTGCCGGTCTCCATGGGGCTGGCCTGGATCTGGGCGTGGGCGCCGGAGGGAGATCCCAGCCACACCAACAGGCACAGGAGCACTGCCGCGAGCCAGGATCCTTGGGGCCTCCAGCTCATGCCGCGGGAACGGTACTCCGGTCCGCCCCCGGGATCGGCTGCCAGCCGGTATGGGTGCCCACAGGGCCCAGATCGCCATGGCCCGCAGATAGTGGCAGGCCCGGAAGGTGCCCGCCGCGGTGATCGCTTCAGGGGTGCGGAACTGCAGACCTCCTGCATAGACCTGTTCCACCACGGACGAGGTGATCGCCAGGGCTGTGGGGGTATCGCCCATCAGGCGGTAGTAGGCCGCCAGGCCGAAATTGATGCCGGTCCACACTTCCAGGGGATGGGTGCCGTTGGGATCCAGGGGGGTGCCATCGCGCCGCAGTCCGTTGGCCACCCCCAGGCGCCCGCACTCGAACCGCTCGAAGCAGGCCTCCCTCACGGCCTTGAGAGCCGAACGGGCCCGCTCGTCGGCCACCACCGGTGGCAGCTCCAGCAGGCGGGCGTAGAAGTCGCCGCAGAGCTGGTCGGCCATCACCACAGGCGTGCCGCTCTCGGCATCGATCTCGTAGTACTCGCCGTTCCAGAGCAGGCGATCGAAGTTCAAGCGCGAGTGCTCAAGCCAGCTGCCGAACTCGCGCTGCTCGGCACTGGTGTCGAGGCCCAGTTCCAGCTGCAGACGCTGCCCCATGGCGAGCGCCGCCTCCAGGGCGGCGATCCAGAGGGCGCCGCAATAGGCGCTGACGCCCTTGAGCGGCCAGTCGTCGAAGGTCTGGTCAGGGGCGCCGCCGTTGTCAGGCAGGCCGTCGCCGTTGGCATCGAAGGTTTTGAGGTAGCGCAGGGCCTGCACGGCCGCCGGCCAGCAGTCCGCCAGGAAGGTGAGGTCCTCGCCGCTGGGGGCCAGCCGGAAGGTGCGCCAAACCTGCAGCACGAAGTCGCTGGCCAGATCCTTCCAGAGGTTGCAGTCCTGGTAGGCGGTGTAGTTGGTGGCGTCCCAGGGACGCTCGTTGGGGGCGCCCAGATCGTGGGGGGTGGCGCCGGCAATCTTGCGGGCGGCCTCCACCCGGCCCTTCCCCTGGGTGAAATACCAGCCGATCGGCCGCGGCGTGGGATCGGCGGCGGGGATGGCGCGGGCGAAGCTGCGCAGCACGGCCTTGTCGAGCTCGGGCCAGAGCTGCAGCAGGGCGAAGGAGCCGTAGAGGCGCACATCGAGGCTTTCGTACCAGGCATAGTCGAGGCACTCGAGCACCCCGAAGCGGCCCACCGGATCATCGGCCGTGGCTGAGGTCCAGAGGGTGCCGCCGCTGGCCAGGTCGTAAAGCTCGTTCAGCAGGGCCATGCGCAGCGGCTCCGGCAGATCGGTGCGCTCCACCACGGTCGCCTGCCAGGTATCGATCGCCTCGCGCCACTGCCGCCAGTCGCGCAGGGCCTCAGCGGCGATCCCAGCGGCGTTGTCGCCACCATCGCCGTAGGCATCGGTGTAGCGCCGCAGGGCGCGGGTGCCGGTGGCGAAGCTGGTGACGGGGAGATCCCAGGCCAGCACCACAGGAATCTCCGCAGACTCTCCGGGCTCCAGCCGGAAGCGCACCGCCAGGGCAGCGGCGGCCTGCTCCCCTGCCCGGCTGTGGCGATCGTTATCGCTCTCGGGGATCGCGCCATCGCTGGCGAAGCTCTGCCAGATCTCGGCGCCGTCGCCGGAGGGATTCCAGCGGCTGCAGCGCATCACGCTCACGCCGCCGGGGGCCAGGTTGTCGTCGGCGGGCACCGCCAGACACCACTGGCCCTCCCCTTCGGCCAGGGGAGCTGACCGCCTTCCCTCCAGCAGGATGCCACGCATGCCCGGAGCATCGATGCGGCGGTTGCGCTGGCCCTCGCCGCGGCCGATCGCGGGCACATAGCTGTGCTCGGGACTGCCGTCGTCGCGGAAATGGACCGAAGCGGCGGTGTCGGTGTTGGTGAACCAGCCGCAGGTGTTGCGCCAACTCAGCATCAGCGACAGCTCCAGGGGCCTGGCCGTGGGATTGCGGAAGCGCCAGCGGAACACCGCCACCGGATAGGCGCTGCGCAGATAGTCGCCCGGGAGGATGGGACTGAAGGCCTCGCAGGCCACCTCGGCTTCGAATACCCCCTGGTAACGGGTGGAACTCAGGGGATAGCGGGCGGCGTAGGTGCCGGTGGGGTTGCCATCGCTGCTGGCCGGGTACCAGCTCCAGGCCTGCAGGGGCTCGCCGGTTTCGGGCCTGGAGGCATCCAGCTCGGGCTTCACCGCCAGGGCATGGGAGCGTTGCTCAGAACCGTTGCTCTCGAACAGGGCGAACTGGCAGTCGGGCAGGGTGCCGAACCAGTGCTCGCCGCCGTCGAGATGCCAGAGATTGAAGGCGCCGTCGGGGGCGCGACCCAGGCAGCCGGCGCCGAATCCCCCCAGGGGCATGCCGTGATTGGGCCCATCGTCAAGGTTGCTCGCGTAGCGGACGGTATAGGGGTCGGCCCAGGGCAGGCCGAAGGGGCGGCTCCAGCTGGCGGTCGGCGGCGGCCCCACCTCCCCGCCCCCCTGGCGGGAGGTCTCTCCGCGCAACATCGAGGTGAGGGCGGAGAGGCCGAAACGGGTCATGGGGCAAGAAAAGGTGCGACCAGCTTGTCAGAGGTCGCCGGTCCCGTGGTCAGCCCTTCAGGCCGGATCCTGCTCCGCGGGATGGGCGATGAAGCCGTCGTTCACCTCCTGGTCCACAAGGGCATCGAGGGTGACGGCGGAGCGCACCAGGGCCTGATACCGCTGAACCACGCGGCGGTTGAGCTCGATCCAGTTGCCGGCATCGCCTCCGGGAAAACCGCTGCCTTCGCCGCTGAGCAGCTCCAGGTCGCTCTGCTTCCCCAGCAGGGCCACGACCAGCTCGTGGATGCGCTGGCGGCGGTCGCTCATGGAGGGCAGGAGATCCGGCGCATGAGCATCATGGCGGCAGCGGCGGTGAAGGGTCTGGGCGACCAAGACGACCAGGGTGCGAACACGCAAGGGGTGCTGCAGGTGATCGGCACCGATGCCGGTGGCCTCCGGGCGCTTCCCGCCGCAGCCCAGCAGCATGTGCGTGTGGCGGCCCTGGTGGCGGGCCCTCGGCGGCTGCTGGCAGATCTGGAATCCTGGTGGGAAGGGGAACAGGCCGCAGGCCGGCTGTCACCCTTATCCCCTTGCCCTGAAGCCGTGCCCACCGACCAGCCTGAGGCCGCCTGGCCTACGCTGGAGAGATGCCTGACCCAGGAGCGGTCGGCGGTGCTGCTCGCCAGCGGCGACCCCCTGTGGTTCGGGATCGGCCGGCTGCTGCTGGAGCGCTTCGGACCCGAACGCCTGCGCTTCCATCCGGCCCCCAGCTCCCTGCAGCTGGCCTTCGCCCGCATCGGCCGCCCCTGGCAGGACGCCAGCTGGATCAGCCTGCACGGTCGGGATCCTGAGCCCCTGGCGGCGGCGCTGCAGAAGCGACCGTGGGCCCTGGCGGTGCTCACCGATCCAGGCGGCGGCGGTGCAGACGCCGTGCGCAGGATCCTGGCGGCCTCAGGCCTCGAGCAGGCCTATGCCCTGTGGCTCTGCGAGCGGCTGGGCCATGCCCAGGAACGCGTGCAAAGACTGGCCCCAGGAGCCGCCCTGCCGGCGGATCTTGATCCCCTGAATCTCGTTCTTCTGATCGCCGAGCCGCCGCCTACGGCTGCCGATCCGGCAGCCCTGCCCCTGTTCGGCCTCGACGACGGGCTCTTTCTCCAGCACGACGACCGCCCCGGACTGATGACCAAACGGGAGGTGCGCGTTCAGCTCCTGGCCGATCTGGAGCTGCCCGAAGCAGGCGTGCTCTGGGACATCGGGGCCGGCGTGGGGTCCATCGGCCTGGAGGCCCTGCGGCTGCGGCCCGAGCTTCAGGCGTGGCTGGTGGAACGACGCGGCGGATCGGCCTGGCTGATCCAGGCCAATGCCGAGAGGCTCGGGGTGCAGCCCGCGGCCGTAGTGGAAGGAAAGGCCCCCGAGGCCCTCGACTCCCTGCCGGATCCCGATCGGTTGGTGATCGGCGGTGGCGGACGCGACCGGGGAGTGTTGCTGGCTGAAGTGCTGCGGCGGCTGCGGCCCGGCGGTGTCGTGGTGATCCCCCTGGCCACGGTCGAGGCCCTGGCGGAACTTCGCCCGCTGCTGGAGGACTCGGGATGCCAGGTGGAGGTGAGTCAGCTGCAGGCGTGGCGGGGGGCTGCGCTGGCCGATGGCACCAGGCTGCAGCCCCTGAATCCGGTGCTGGTGCTGCGGGGCCGCTGTCCCGCTTCCCTGGCCTGAGGAATCAGGGTGCGCGCGGTGGCTTGGGGACCGGTTCGATGCGCACGGGAACGCCGGGCGCGATGCCCAGGGCTGCCGCCCGACCCGCCGCCAGCTCAAGCACCCCATCCACCGGCACACCCGATCCATAGGAGCGGCAGGGCAGACGCATGCACGGCTCCGCTCCCTCCACCACCTCCAGCACCCGGCCGTCGCGCACGAAGATCATGTCCAGCGGGGCCGGGGTGCGATGCATCCAGAAGCGAGCCGGGGTCGGTGGCGAAAACGGGAACCACATGCCCCGCAGGGGCGGTAGCGGCTCCCGCAGCTGCAGGCCGAACATCTGCTGGCGGGGTGTGAGTGCCTCCTCCAGTTCGATGCAGGGACCTGGGTCCAGGCACCAGCGGGCGGTGATGGGAAGCTGTTGCGGTGGTTGGGCGGTGGCATCGTCCGCCTGGCCGCGGTTGTCACAGCCCATAAGCATCGCCAGGGAGATCCCCAGCCAGGGCAGCCCTCGAGCCGGGAGCTTCCTCACGGCTCCTCCACCCGCGCCGGCGGGCGCTCCGCCAGGCAGTAGCCCTGGCCACGCACCGTGTGGATCAGCCGTCGTTCACCGTCTTCCTCAAGCTTCTGGCGCAGATAGCGCACGTACACCTCGATCACGTTGCTGGCGGCACCGGGCTGATCGTCCCAGATCTCCCGCAGGATCCGCTCACGCACCACGACTTCGCCGGCCCGACGGATCAACAGCAACAGCAGCTGGTACTCGCGGGCCGTGAGCGCTATCTCGCGGCGGCCCCGCCGCACCGCCCGACGGGTAGGGTTCACCTCGAGGTCGGCGACCCGCAGAGGAGTCTCGCCATCCGGCAGCGGCTGGCTCCTCTCCAGATGAAGGCGAAGACGGGTGAGCAGATCGCTCGGCCCCAGCGCAGTGAGCCAGAAGTCGTCAGCGCCGCTGGCCAGGCAGCGGACGCGGCCCGCCACGCTGTCGTCAGCGATGCCCAGCAGCAGGGGCACCCCCTGCCAGCGTCCCCGCAGCTCGGGGATCCGCGGCTCATCGCCGGGAGAGAGGATCACCGCCTGCGGAACAGCGGCGCTGCTCTCGTCCACCGGGTAGTAGCCGGAAAGCTCGAGACGTGGGGCCAGACGTGCCGCCGCCACCCCCAGCAGAAGCACCGTGGGTCCGCTCATCCTCCGCCTGCGCCGCCAGGACCCAGACCAGGCTTGGCCACATGGGGCAGACCCCATCCCAGCTTGTTGCGCAGCACCTGGAAGAACTCGTGATCGGCCAGTCGCACGAACCGAACCGGATGGTCGCTGCGGCGCACCAGGACCCGGTCCTCGGGCCAGATGTAGCAGCCGGCACTGCCGTCCACCACCATCATCAGCCGCTCCGGGGTGGCCGGGAACACCGTCACCGGTTCCCGGTCGCTGAAGACCAGGGCACGGGAAGCCAGGGAGTGGGCGGCGATCGGAGTGAGCTGGAGGACGGGGCAATCGGGGGTGATCACAGGCCCCCCGGCACTGAGGGCATAGGCGGTGGAGCCGGTGGGCGAGGAGAGGATCACCCCATCAGCAGCGATGTCGACCGGGGCATGGCGGCCGATGGCGATCTCGAAGTGGCACATGCTGGTGAGCGGCTCGCGGTGCAGGGCCATCTCGTTGAGACAGAGCACCTCCCAGCGCCGCTGCTCGCCGCGCATCACGCTCACCACCAGCATCGAGCGCTCCTCGATGGTCCAGTCCCCGGCCACCACCAGGTCGAGCACCTGGTCGAGATCCTTGAGGTAGGCCTCGGCGAGAAAGCCCAGGTGGCCGGTGTTGATCGTGAGGATCGGCACGCCGATCGGCGCGGTCTGGCGGGCGGCGGAGAGCACCGTGCCGTCGCCGCCGAGCACCACCGCCATGGTCATCTGGTCATCGAAGCTTGCCGGCACACAGGCGCTGTAGCCCTTGCTGCGCAGGTGCTGATCGGGGTTGGCGAAGCCGACAACTCCGCCGGAACTACTCACCCTCACCACGTCAAGGCCGGCCGCTGTGAGCCGGCTCTCGATCGTGTCGGCAGTGGCGATGGCCAGGTCCTTGCCGTCGTTGATGATCAGTCCGACCCGGGGCACCGATCGCAGGCTGAATTGCAGACTGACTCTAGGAGGACGCGGTACGGCAGCCACGACGGCAGGGGACGACGGAAGCCAGGTTGGGATGACGGTCATTGGATCTTCACGGACCCAGCACTGGAGAAGGGATGCAGGCCGAGGCGTGGGTCGGGGTCGTGGGTCGGGATGGCTGCAGCCAAAGCGACGGCGTTAACATCAAGTCATTTCGTCGTGTCGGCTGCTGCCGGTGAAGCTTCTCTACATCGGTGGTCTCGAGCACAGCGGGACCACTCTCACCGAGCAGTTGTTGAGCAGTCATTCCCGCAGCCTCAGCCTGGGGGAGATCGCTTCCTTCTTCTCTCCTGCGCACATGCAGACCTACCTGCGCGCCTGGGGAGATCACGCTGACGTACGTCGCTGTTCCTGTGGCAGTGACTGGGAGGACTGTCCTTTCTGGGGGCAGATCATCCATCTCAATGGCCTGAATTCAAATCTTCCTCTGGTTGAAAAATATGCCGAGCTGATCCGCTTCATTCGGCGGCACCTTGGCGATGATGTGATCGTGACGGACTCGTCCAAGTCCGTGGAGGCCTCGGACGCCCTGCAGCGTGCCCTTGGGATCGAGGCCGACAGCCAGGATCGTTTCGGGATCGTCCTGGTGGCAAAGGATGTGAGATGCTTCACGGCTTCGATGAAGCGCAAGAGCGGTGGCAAGGGGCTGCTGTCTGCCTTCCGCTCGATGAACTACTGGACCCATGCCAACACCACCTGGTTGAACCATCTGGCCAGCGATCCTTCCATTCCCCATCGCATCAACCTGTACGAACATCTCTGTCTCGATCCGCTTGGTCAGATCAATGGGCTGCTGGCGATGGTTGAGGAGGCCCCCCTCCCCAACCTAGATATCGCCAACACGAGATCTCACATCGCCATGGGGAACAAGGACTTTCTGATGCGCAATCGTAGTCGTGTCCGCTACGACCAGCGCTGGTTCACAGATGATGCCATTCTTCTGGCCTATCTCATCAACGGCTCCGCCCGGAGTCTCAACCACCGATTATATCGAATGGGCCAACAGCTCGCCGCAGATCCGCTCAACGGTTCAGCGAACTGAGGGGGTTGTTTCAGATTGGGGCGATCGCGAGAAAGTCATCGATAAGCTGACGGGGCAGGTGGATGTCGTGAGAGGAATTCAAGGAGGAAAGAGAATGGAAATGATAACTCAACTTCTGAATGCTGGCGATCTGGAAGTAGTCGGGACGAATGCCATGCGCCGAAGCAAAGAGTTCCAGTACGCTGCAGTTGCTGGCGTGCATCAGGTTGGTGAAGCCTGCACCATGCACGCCGATGACGTGGGTGGCATTGCGGAACAGCCTGATCTGCTCTGGGAGGCTGAGCTTTTCAAGCTGAATCGTGGAAAAGCCGCAGCCCTCAAGGTGGCTGGAGATCTCGCTCTCATTGGCGATTCTTCGGGATGTTGCCCCGCGGCTACTGACGAACACCCGGCGTGGCAGGCCGCTGGCCGTACAACCGCTTTCTACGGATCCGAGCCGCTGGGCCAGTTGCTTGAGATGGATCGGCGAGATCGCATCAAAGGGTGCCTCCGATGCGTGCTGATGGCGGTGCGAAGCGGCGGCAAGCAGGGAGTGGCAGCGGATGTTGGTACCGCCGGCGCGGGGACGGTAAGGGAGGAGGCATCGGGGGGGTGCCCCAGCCGGGCCAGTGATTCGATCTGCCAGGTGCTCAGCCGATCCGGCACAAGGAGCCGGACGGCCCTGCCGGTCTGCTGGTGATGGCGCTCGGCAACCAGAACGCGGGGAAGAAAATCCAGAAACCAGTGGAAGTAGCCCCGATGCCAGCCCCGAAAGTCCACGAGCGGGACCACGGTGTCTGGGATGGTCTCGGAGGCGCCCAGGTGGGACCGGGCGGCAAGGCGCCAGGCCCTTCTCCCCCCCAGCCGAAGAAACGGCGTGGTTTCGTGGAGGATCCGGCAGGGCTAGACGATCCCGATCATGGAGACGAGATGGGCCCGCGTCGCCTCCAGATACTGCTGGGGGGGATCGTGAAGGGGCGGAGGTAGTCCTCGATCCTGCCCAATGGCTGGACCCAGGGGTTGCTCAGGCTGTAGTGACAGCGTTGGCTCTCGAAGTACACCACGGACTTCACCCCGGGAGGGGTGATCGACCAGGGGGAACGGCCGATGTCGGACATCGCGGATCAGAACTGCTCCAGGAAGCGCAGATCGCTGTTGAACAGCCGGCGGATGTCGTCGATGCCGTGGCGCACCATGCAGAAGCGCTCCACGCCCAGGCCAGCGGCGAAACCGCTCCAGCGCTCCGGATCGATCCCCAGCCCCTCGAGCACCGCCGGATCGACCATGCCGCAGCCCATCACCTCCAGCCAGCGGCCACGCCACTGCACATCCACCTCGGCGGACGGCTCGGTGAAGGGGAAGTAGCTGGCGCGGAAGCGCACCGGCAGGTCGCCGAAGAACTGCTGCAGGAAGGTGGTCACGGTGCCGCGCAGATGGCTGAAGTCGAGTCCCTCGTCGAGGGCGAGGACCTCCACCTGGTGGAACACGGGGGAGTGGGTGGCATCCACCGCATCGCGGCGGTAAACCCGGCCGGGCGCCACGATGCGGACCGGCGGCGGATTCGCCTCCAGGTGACGGATCTGCACCGGAGATGTGTGGGTGCGCAGCAGGTGGCCGTCGCTCAGATAGAAGGTGTCCTGCATGTCCCGGGCCGGATGGTGCTCGGGGATGTTCAGGGCGGTGAAGTTGTAGTGGTCGCTTTCCACCTCGGGACCCTCCGCCACCCGGTAGCCGAGGCCCGCGAAGATGTCGACGATCTCCTCGATGGTGGCCATCAGCGGATGGCGATGCCCCGGCGGCACGTAGCGGCAGGGGGCGGTGACGTCGATCCACTCCCGCTCCAGCCGCTCGGCCATGCCGGCTCTTTTCACCTCCTCCAGGCGCTCCTTCAGCAGCCGTTGCAATTGCTCCTTGAGCACATTCGCGCGTTGACCCACCAGGGGACGTTCATCCCCCGGCAGGCGTCCCATCGCGCCCAGCACCCCTGAGAGTCGCCCCTTCTTGCCCAGGAGTCCCACCCGCAGGTCTTCTAGGGCTGCTTCGTCGGCGGCCTGGCCGATGGCCGCGGCGGCCTCCGACTCCAGGGCATCGAGCCGCTCGGTGAACTGCTGCAGGCTGAGGGTGGCGCTCACGGAGG
>JBJTUJ010000303.1:0-7847 GCA_046080685.1 Cyanobium sp.
CCACCGCCACGCCCGCACCCACGGCTTCACGCTGCTGGAGCTGCTGATCGTGCTGATGCTGGGCGGCCTGATGATGACGGCCATCACCACGGTGATCACCTCCCAACTGCGGCTCGGGCGCACCCAGCTGCGCGCCCAGCAGCTCGGCAGCGACTGGAGCCGCTTCACCACTTTCCTGGCCAATGAAGTGGGCGAAGGTGAACTGGTGACCACCTCGCCCACGACCCCGCCCTCCTCTGGCTGCAGAGTCCCCGGCGGCGGGAGGCCGCTGTTCAGCCTCACGGTTGCGATCGCCGAAGACACCGGCGATCCGGTGTGGCGGGAGGTGTATTACTACACCACCGGCACCGGCGAGAACACCGTCCTGTGGCGTTGCGGTCCAGCGATCGAGCCCGACGGACGCCTGAACAACACCATCAGAGACTTCATCCCGGCCCAACTGCTCTCGGGCATCCCGCTGTCGGCCGCCATCGACGCCAACCAGGTGTCGGTGACCATCTGCAACTACACCTCGCCGGCCTGCACCTTGAACGCCGCCGGGGCCAGCGGCGCCAACATCGGCCCCTTCTCGGTGCACACCCTCACGATCCAGATTTTCTGAGCCCGCTCACAGCAGCGGATCGGGCTCACAGCCCGCCGCTCCCTGCCGCCCCACCCGGGTGATCCCGAGCGGCAGCGACACCACCACGCAGCGTACCAGGGCTTCACCCGGCACCTCCAGCCGCACACTGCCACCATCCAGCACCAGCCCGTTGCTGGTGAAGCGCACCGCCGCCGGCAGGTTGTGGGCGATCGCGATCCGGCCGGGCAGCACCCCTTCATCAAGGGCCAGCTCCACGCCGGGGCAGGCGGGCAGCCCGCCGCTCCCGGGTGCTCCCCAGCCGCGCTCCTCCAGCGCCAGCGCACAGGGGGCACCGGTGCGCTGAGCAGCGCTGCGGCCCAGTTCCAGGCCCAGCAGCACCCGCCGGGTGGCGTTCTCCAGCCGCAGCTGGGCCAGCCCCCGGCCGCCGGCCCCGATCGACAACGCCGCCAGCAGCGCCAGGATTGCGGCCACCAGCAGCACCTCGGCGAGGCTGAAGCCCGCCGATGCCCGCGGTGGCAGGGCCTTGGGCAGGCGATCAGGCCGAGCCATCCGCCCCTCCGCCGCAGAAGCCCAGGGCCGCCGGGCTGAACCAGCGCCGGCGATCAGCTGGCCGCCCCGCGGCGGCCACCGTGACCCACACCCCTTCGCCGGCGTCGTCCGCCGCCACCTGCCGCTCCACACCCTCGCCCGTTGGCACGGACGCCACGGCCGCCACCATGGTGAGCAGGGCGGTGGGGCAGTGCCCCCCGGCGGGCGCCGCCGTGCCCGTTGTCCGCAAGTGCAGGTCGACGGCGTTGAGTTCAGCATCGAGCCGATCGAGGCTGCGCTCCTGGGCCGAGCGGCTCGCCTCCGCTGTCAGTCCCAGCGACCAGATCCCCAGGGAAGCCGTGGCCACGGAGGCGAACAGCAGGCTGGCCACCACGCTCTCGAGCAGGGTCATGGCGTCACCCCCCGCAGGCCCAGCCCCCTCAGATCGACCGCACGCGGCGGCTGCCCCAGCAGGTTGAGGGCGAAGGCCGCCCGGCGGGGAGGGTCGCCGGCGGGAACGGATCCCGCCGGCGCTTCCGCTTCCAGCAGCAGCTCCGCCTCCAGCTCACCCCCGGCCCCGGGAGGTCCGGGCTGCCAGTCGATCAGCCGCAGCCGGCCCTCCGGTCCCTGGCGCTCCAGCAGCTCGGCCAGATCGGCCGGGCCGGCACAGGCGCTGCCCGCCGTGGGCCAGCTGGCGAGGGGCAGGGCCAGCAGACAGCCGTGGCGCCGACTGATCGTGTCCACCAGCCGGTGGGCCGCCGAGGCCAGCCGATCCTCCGCCTGCCGCAGCCGCAGCATCACCGCCGTCTGCTGCCGCGCCGCCAGCCCCACCGACTGCAGCGCCAGGCTGCCCAGGAGGAGCCCGAAGCCACCCATCAGGGCCAGGGGCAGGGCGAACCCGGCCGACTTCGCCTGCATCCGTGTCATGGCTGCGTCTCGAACGACTCCGCCAGCGTTCCCCGGGGCGGACCCCGGCTGGGAGCGCGACGAAACCCTGGAGCTGATCAACCCCTGGACTCCTTCAGAGCCATCCGGTCCCGTGCTCCACTGATCCTGTGTCAGCATGAGCCGACGGCAAACCTCACTCTCGCCCTCGACGACGCCCTGCTCCAGCGAGCCCGCGAGGCGGCCCTTCGCGAGAACACATCGGTCAATGCCCTGGTCCGGGACTTGCTCAGCCGCTACGTGGAGGGCTGCATCCGTCGCCTGGAGGCCCTCTCCCGTTTTGAGGCTGTCGCAGCCGCCAGCCAGAGCTCAAGTGCAGAACCCTGGACCCGTGACTCGCTCCATGAGCGCTCCTGATGCGCGTCTTCAGGGATGCGGCTGATGAATCCGTTCAGGAACGGGAAACCTGAAGCCGAAGGGTGAGCGGGATTACTGATTCAACTTCAGCACTGCCATGAAGGCCTCCTGCGGCACCTCCACCTTGCCCATGGCCTTCATCCGCTTCTTGCCCTTGGCCTGCTTCTGCAGCAGCTTCTTCTTGCGGCTGATGTCGCCGCCATAGCACTTGGCCAGCACATCCTTGCGCATGGCGCTGATGCTCTCGCTGGCGATCACCCGGCTGCCGATCGAAGCCTGGATCGGAATCTTGAACTGCTGGCGCGGGATCAGTTCCTTCAGCTTCTCCACCAGCCCCTTGCCCACCCCGTAGGCCTTGTCGCGGTGCACGATCGTTGTGAGCGGATCGGCCTTCTCGCTGTTGATCAGCACATCCAGCCGCACCAGCTCGTTGCGGCGATAGCCGATCAGGTGATACTCCATCGAGGCATAGCCCTTGGTGCGGCTCTTCATCTGATCGAAGAAATCTGTAACCACCTCCGCCAGCGGCATCTCGTAGTGCAGCGTCACCCGATCGGTGGTGATGTATTTCATGTCGATGAACTCACCCCGCCGCTCCTGGCACAGCTCCATCAAGGTGCCGTTGTAGGTGTTGGGCGTGTAGATCTCCAGCTTCACATAGGGTTCCTCGATCGATTCGCGCTTCTGCGGATCGGGCAGCGTGGCCGGATTGTCCACCATCAGAACGCCGCCATCGAGCATGTTCACCTGGTAGATCACCGAGGGGGCGGTGACGATCAGGTCGAGGTCGTATTCGCGCTCCAGCCGCTCCTGCACGATCTCCATGTGCAGCAGCCCCAGGAAGCCGCAGCGGAAGCCGAAGCCCATCGCGCTGCTGGTCTCCGGTTCGTACTTCAGGGCCGCGTCCGAGAGCCGCAGCTTGTCGAGGGCTTCGCGCAGATCCGGGTACTGGTCGGCGTCGGTGGGGAACAGGCCGCAGAACACCATCGGCTTGGCCTCGGTGTAGCCGGGCAGCGGCGCCTCGGCAGGTGCAGCGGCCAGGGTGATCGTGTCGCCCACCCGCGCATCGGCCACCGCCTTGATCGACGCCGCCAGATAGCCCACCTCGCCGGCGTGCAGGCTCTCCACCTGCCGCTGATCCGGCGCCATCACCCCCACTTCATCCAGCTCATAGGTTTTGCCGCTGGCCATCAACAGCACCTTGTCCTTGCGGGCGATCGTGCCGCTGATCACCCGGAAGTACACGATCACGCCCCGGTAGGCGTCGTAGTAGGAGTCGAAGATCAGGGCCCGCAGCGGCTCCTCCAGCCGATCCGGCGGCGGCGGCACCCGGTCCACCACCGCCTGCAGGATCTCCGGCACCCCGAGCCCCGTCTTGGCGGAACAGGGGATCGCGTTGCTGGTATCGAGGCCGATGATCGCCTCGATCTCCTCGCCGATCCGCGCCGGATCGGCGCCAGGCAGATCGATCTTGTTGAGCACCGGAATGATCTCCAGATCGTTTTCCAGCGCCAGATACACGTTGGCCAGGGTCTGCGCCTCGACGCCCTGGCTGGCATCCACCACCAGCAGCGCCCCCTCGCAGGCCTGCAGCGAGCGGCTCACCTCGTAGGAGAAGTCCACGTGGCCGGGCGTATCGATCAGGTTGAGGATGTAGGTAAGACCGTCGGCGGCCTCGTACTCCATCCGCGCCGCCTGCAGCTTGATCGTGATGCCGCGCTCGCGCTCCAGTTCCATGTTGTCGAGGAACTGCTCCTGCATGTCACGCGCCGCCACCGTGCCCGTTTCCTGCAGCAGTCGATCGGCCAGGGTGGATTTGCCGTGGTCGATGTGGGCAATGATGCAGAAGTTGCGGATCCGGGAAACGGGAACGTCGGTCATCGGGCAGGGATATGGCACGGCGGTCGCCTCGACGCGCCGGGAGTGAGCCGATCCTAGGCAGCGGGGCCCGGGGCCCCGGGCCTGGCCCCGGCGGGCACCCCACAGGCCATTCACACGAAACCCTAAGAATTGGCTTAACAGTTCCTGAAGAACTGCTGGCGCCGCCTGAGTGGCCCTGCGGGTAGGGTGTCGCTGACGATACGGATCCGACCTCCCTGGCGGCGCCGATCATCCCTCCCACCGATCGGACCAGCCGGCCGATCCCCCGCCCAACTGCCGCCGCCGCAGGCTTCGCCCCGAAGGTCGCCAGCTTGAGACAGGAGCGCAGGGCTGAAACCATGAAACCGCGGGTCCTGCTGACAATCCTCAGCCAAGCGGGCAGGCGAAGCGAGAGCCTGGGTTTCTCGATGGCTTCCACCCTGCTCGTCGCTCTCGCCCTCACCTTGGGGTCGGTGGCGGTGGGGGGCGATCAGCACCGACAACACCGCTGGGCTTGCCAAGAACACTGGTACAACCGATGCCACCTCTACAGACTGCACGGCATGGGGCGGATTGTGAAGCGTTGGCCGTGCACCATTAGGGATCGTGGCTTCACGATGCTCGAACTCCTTGCAGTTGTTGCGGTTGGCGGAGCTGCTTTGGCGGCCACAGCCAGCTCAGTCGTAAGCCAGATCCGGGTCACTCGCACTCTGCACTCCTCTGGCCAGGCGCAGCAGGATCTGTCTCGCCTTCATCGCTTTCTCCTGGCCGAAATATAATAGGCATGCTCGTTTCAGCTAGGCTCAACAAGCCAGACAAACTGTGGCGGAACATGCGTAACCCTTGGGTTCAATGAGTTGCGGCTTCTTGCACCAATCACAACATCCGTGAACGCTGATCCAAGCAATGCTGTCAATTTACGCACCATCATCTACAGCTTGAGTAACAACCAACTCCTTCGCACAGGTCCACGAATCCCATCGAACGGGTTGCTGGACACGACAGCTGCGAATGATCAGATTGACGCACTAATTGTTGACAAAGTGCACACATTTGCGCCAACCCTCTCGGCAGGCTATATTATCGCGACCATATCCGTCCGGCTCAATGTCCAAGGATCAAGCTCAACATTGCCGGCATCGAGAAGCAACCCTGAGCAGATGATCCTCAGAGCCGGGACCCGAATCTTCAACTAGTTCCCTAGGATAATGTGGCACCACAGCTATCTTTCATGCACAACCCATAGCAGTGGCTTCTACAGGGAACTTGCTCCTGACTGGCTCGATTTTACTGCACTCATTCAATCGCATCAGTCCCCACGTCATGATAGCCATTAGCTCAGATACCTTGAACTTGGCAGCGGGATGGGATTCGGCCTTTGCCAACTTGCGGCAGCCTACCCAGAGGGCCAGTTCGTTGGGGTGGACTTCAATCCATCCCACATAGCTCAGTCCCAAACTCTCGCTAAGAGGCTTGGGCTTTCCAACATCACGTTTGTGGATGGCGACTTTATCGATCTCGCCAACAGCATCACCTCTTGTGCTGCACCACCCATTCAAGCCAACTCCTTTCACTGTGTAGCCGCCCATGGGATTTACACCTGGGTCGTCGATCATGTGAGAGACGCCCTTCTTCAGCTTGCGAGCCGAGCACTGAGAGCAGGTGGAATCTTTTACTGCTCCAATAATTGCTACCCTGGTTGGCTTGGCAGGTCAGTTTTTCAACATCTTTTGCATCACGAGCAGCGCCGCTCCAACCCAACGGCTGATAAAGCCTGCTTTCAAACCACCATCAGAACGTGCCACCATCTGCTGGGAACGGCCGAAAGCCCCTCTCCCTTAGGAGCCAGCCTTCCCTTCCTCAGAAACGACCTGGATCACCGGTGGATGGTCCGCCGCCCATCCCCGGAACCCCCTTCCTAAGCTCCACGCAACGCATCCTGCCGCCATGAGCACCAAAACCGCCACCACCGCCACCGAGGCCTCCGATCCCCGCGCCCTCACGATCGAGAACGTGGAGCGCACCCTCGATGAACTGCGCCCCTACCTGATGGCCGACGGCGGCAACGTGGAAGTGGTGGAGATCGACGGCCCGATCGTGAAGGTGCGCCTCCAGGGCGCCTGCGGCTCCTGCCCCAGCAGCACGATGACCCTGAAGATGGGCATCGAGCGCAAGCTGCGCGAAGCCATCCCCGAGGTGAGCGAAGTGGTGCAGGTGCTCTGAAAACCCTGCCCCGTAGGCTCGCCCCATCTGCCCTCGGCCCGTGCTGGATCAGCGCCTGCTGCGCGAGAACCCCGAACTGATCGCCACCCAGCTCGCCCGACGCGGCATCAGCCTGGATCTGGGCCCCCTGCAGCAGGTGGCCCAGCAGGCCCGCGACCTCGAGGAGCAACGCAGCGGGCTCCAGGCCGAGGGCAACCGCATCGGCAAACAAGTGGGCAGCCTGATCAAGGGCGGTGCCTCCCAGGGCGGACCCGAGGTGGCTGTCCTGCGGGAGCAGGGCAACCACATCAAGCAGCAGGTGGCCGCCCTCGAGGAGCAGGAGAAGGGCCTCGAGGCCCAGCTCCACGAGCAGCTGCTCGGCCTGCCCAACCTCCCTTCGTCCCTGGCGCCCGAAGGCCGCAGCGAAGCGGAGAATGTGGAGGTGAAGCGCTGGGGTGAACCCCGCCTTGCCGCCGCGGGCGAAACCCTGCAGGAGCACTGGCAGATCGCCGAACGGCTGGGGCTGGTCGACACCGAACGGTCGGTGCGGATCGCCCAGAGCCGCTTCGTGACCCTGCTCGGCGACGGCGCCCGGCTCGAGCGCGCCCTGATCGCCTTCATGCTCGACCTCCACGGCCGGCGCGGCTACAGGGAAGTGCTGCCGCCGATCCTGGTGAACACCGCCAGCCTTACCGGCTCCGGCCAGCTGCCCAAGTTCGCCGAGGAGAGCTTCCGCTGCGCCGACGACGACCTCTGGCTCACCCCCACCGCCGAGGTGCCCCTCACCTCCTTCCACCGCGAAGAGGTGATCGCCGCCGACCAGCTGCCGCTCCGCTACTGCGCCTACACCCCCTGCTTCCGGCGGGAGGCCGGCTCCTACGGCCGCGACACCCGCGGTCTGATCCGCCTCCATCAGTTCAACAAGGTGGAGCTCTACTGGTTCACCCGCCCCGAAGACTCCGAAGCCGCCCACGAGCAGCTCACCCGCGATGCCGAGGCCGTGCTCGAGGCCCTCGAGCTCCCCTACCGCCGAATTGAGCTGTGCACCGGTGATCTGGGCTTCTCCGCCGCCCGCACCTACGACCTGGAGGTGTGGCTGGCCGGTGCCGGCACCTACCGCGAGATCTCCAGCTGCAGCACCTGCGGCGATTTCCAGGCCCGCCGCGCCTCAATCCGCTGCAAGGAAGGCAAGGGAACCCGCCTGCTGCACACCCTCAACGGCAGCGGCCTGGCCATCGGCCGCACCATGGCCGCCCTGCTGGAGGCGGGCCAGCAGGCCGATGGCAGCGTGCGCCTGCCGGCGGTCCTGGTGCCCTACTTCGGCCGCGATCACCTCACTCCGGCCGCCTGAGCCCCTGGCCGACGGGAGCGG
>JBJTUJ010000304.1:0-4464 GCA_046080685.1 Cyanobium sp.
GGCATCCTGCAGGCGCCCGAGGGTGGCTCGATCGAAACCACCCGCCGCATCAACGGCCAGGTGGCGGAGATTCTGCGCGGTGAGAAGGACATCACCGCTGCAGCCCTGTTCAGCGGCGCCAGCCTTGATGGCAATGCCCCCAACCGGGGCATCTTCTTCTTCGGCACCACCAACTGGGATGAGCGGCACTCCGGGGATCGATCGGTGACCGCCATCGTGCAGCGCCTCAACCGCAAGTTGGCCGGCATCGAGGGCGCCCGGGTGCTGGTGATCGAACCCCCCGCCATTCCCGGCTACGGCACCTCCGGTGGTTTCGAACTGCAGATGCTGGATCGCAGCGTCGGGGCCCTCACCCCCAACGACTTCTTCGCCGCCGCCGGCCAGCTGATCGCCAAGGCCAACGCCAGCGGCGGCTTCCTGCGGGTGTTTACCCAGTTCAGTCCCGAGGCCCCCCAGCTGCAGGTGATCGTCGACCGCGACCGCATGGCCGCCCTCGGGGTGGATTACGGCACGGCGATGCAGGCTTTCACCCTCAACATCGGCTCCTTCTACGTCAACGACACCTTCGACGCCGGCCGGGTGCGCCGCATCTTCGTGCAGGCCGATGACGGCTTCCGAACCAGGCCGGATCAGCTGCGCAGCCTATACGTGAAGAACGCCGCCGGTGAGCCGATCCCCCTCTCGGAGTTCGTGCGCATCGATCGCACCAGCGGCCCCTCGGTGATCCCACGCTTCAACCTCTACCGCTCGATCCAGGTGGAGGGGGAGGCGGCGCCGGGACGCAGTTCCGGCCAGGCCATCAATGAGATCCGCTCCCGGTTCGAGCAGTTCGACTTCGCCGGCATCGGCTCCGATTGGACGGGCATCTCCAGGGAGGAGGTGAAGGCTGGAGCCCTGGCGATCGTGATCTTCGCCCTCGGCATCCTCACCGTGTACCTGGTGCTTGCGGCCCAGTACGAAAGCGTGGCCGATCCCCTGATCATCCTGATGACAGTGCCCACCGCGATGCTGGGGTCCCTGTTGTTTCTTGCCGCCCGCGGCGAAGTGCTCAACATCTTTGCCCAGGTGGGCCTGGTGATGCTGATCGGCCTGGCGGCCAAGAACGGCATCCTGATTGTGGATCTGGCCAACCAGCTGATGAGCGAGGGGCTCTCCGCCCTCGAGGCCGCCCGGGAGGCGGCGCAAGCCCGGTTCCGGCCGATTGTGATGACGGCGATCTCCTCCCTGTTCGGCTTCCTGCCGCTGGTGTTCGCCAGCGGGGCGGGTGCCCGGGGCCAGGCCTCCCTCGGCACCGTGGTGTTCGGTGGTCTGGCCGTGGCCACCGTGCTCAGCCTGTTCGTGGTGCCGGTGTTCTATGTGGTGATGAAGCGCCTGGCTCCCCCCGCCGCTCCCGCGCCGGAGGGCTCAGCGCCATGACCCCAACCCGACGGGCGCCACCCCGGACAGCCAGCGGACGTGCACCGTCGTTCTCCGGCGGCCGGGTGCTGGTGGCCGGCCTGGTGTGCGGGGCGGGCGGTCTGGCGGTGGCCCTGTTCCTGCGGGTGATCCTGGCCAACACCACGGTGAGGGTGAACTCCTACGCGCCGTTCTGGTTCACGGTGCTGCTGGCGGGATTCGGCTTCGTGGCCGGCATGGCGCTGGAAAGTGTGCGGCAGCTGCAGCGGAGCAGCTCCGAGCCCGACTACCACCGCCATCGCTCCCTGCGCCAGCCCACCGAGCTGCATCGGGGTGCCACGGATGATCGCCCGCTCCCTTGAGACCGCGGTCCATTGCCGATAACCTCCGGCTGTGATGCAGCCTGCAGTGCGGTCGACGTCCTTTGCCCTCGTCGCCTCGCTGCTCGGAGCGATTCTTCCCCTTTCAGGCTGTCAGGGCGCCAAGCCGCCTGCGCCCCAGCCGCCCACGGTGCAGCTGATCCGCCCCCAGGAGATTCCCACCCTCGATTCGGCTGACTACCAGAGCACCCTCGAAGCGATCCGTGAGGTGCGCATGGCCCCCGAGATCGACGGCCGCATCGTGGCGATGCCGGTGTTCGAAGGGCAGTCGGTGCGCCGCGGCCAGCTGCTGTTCGTGCTCGATCAGATCCAGCTGCCGTCCCAGGTAAACGCCGACTTCGCCGAGGCCCGCAAGGACCGGGTGAACGCCGAGCGCTACATCTTCCTCAACGAGCAGGGCGCCGTTTCCACCAAGGAGCGCGACTACTACGTCACCCAGGCGATCCAGAGCCGCGACAAGCTGCGGGCCGCGGCGGCCACCCTGAGCTACAAGAACGTGGTGGCGCCGATCGACGGCTTCGTCGGCAATCTCAACGCCAAGCTCGGCGATGTGGTGCGGGCTGGCAGCCCGGTGACCAGCGTGGTCGACAACACCAGGCTGTGGGTGCGTCTGGATGTGCCGGGCGAGCTGGCCTGGCGGCTGCGCCCAGGACTGCCGGTGGTGCTCAAGGCCCCCGACCGGCGCACCCTGATCGCCCGGGGCCAGGTGAACTTCATCGCCCCCTCCCTCGACAAGGACCGCCAGACCGTGCTGGTGAAGGCCGTGTTCGCCAACCAGGACGGGGCCCTGCGCAACGGCCAGCGGGTCAACGCCACCCTGGTGTTCCAGCAGGGCCGCTCGCTGGCGGTGCCGGAGCAGGCGGTGATGCTGCAGGCCGGTCAGCCCTTCGTGTTCCTGGCGGTCAGCCCCGAGGAGGCGAAGCGCCGCCTCGGCCGCACGCTCGATCCGCCGCCGCTGCCCGGTCTGCCGGTGGCGCTGCAGGTGCCGGTGCGGCTGGGAACCCTGCAGCGCGGCGCCTTCCCGGTGCAGGGGGGACTGGCCCCCGCCGACACGGTGATCGTGGGCAACCTGGCCCAGCTGCGCAGTGGGCTGTCGGTGCAGCCCAGGCAGCAGATCGTGGGCCGATGAGTCTGTCGGACACCTTCATCCGCCGCCCCGTGCTCAGCACGGTGTGCAGCATCCTGATCCTGATGGCCGGCCTGATCGCCCTGCCCCTGCTGCCGATCGAGAACCTCCCCAACATCGCCCCGCCCACGATCCAGGTGAACGCCAACCTGCCGGGGGCCGATGCGCTCACGGTGGAGAGCGCGGTGACCGGGCCGCTGGAGGAGAACATCAACGGCGCTCCGGGGATGGATTATATCACTTCCTTCAGCACCGGGGAGGGCAGCAGCCAGATCAACGTGTTCTTCAAGGCGGGCACCGATGCGGACATCGATCAGGTGAACGTGCTCAACCGGGTGCAGACCGCCACCTCCCAGTTGCCGCCGCAGGTGAATGCCCAGGGGGTGACGGTGCAGCAGACCGCCACCAGTTATCTGCTCGTCTACAACCTCACCTCCACCGAAGGCCAGTTCGAGCGCAGCTATCTCAACGGCCTCTACGAGCTCAATCTCAACTACCCCCTCTCCCGGGCCCCCGGCGTGGGCCAGGTGAATGTGTTCGGGGCCAGCTCCCCCTCCTTCCGCCTGTGGGTGGATCCGTTGCGGCTGGCCCGCTTCAACCTGTCGGTCACCGATGTGGTGGACGCGCTGAAATCGCAGAACCAGGTGGTGATCGCCGGCAGCATCGGTGGTCCGCCGTCGGTGCCCTCGAACCGCACCACCTTCCCGATCCTGGTGGATGGCAACCTCAAGACGGTGGCCGAGTTCGAGAAGCTGATCCTGGCCAAGGGGCCCGATGGCGGCCTGATCCGCCTGGGTGATGTGGGCCGTGCGGAGTACGCCTTCCAGAACTTCAACAGCTCCGCGGTGAATGCGCGCAGTGGGTATCCCTGCGTGGGCTTCGGCGTGATCCAGCTGCCGGGCACCAATGCGATCACCACGGCCAAGGGCGTGGACCAGGTGCTCGACGACTTCCGCCGCACCCTGCCTCCCGGAGTGGTGCTGGAGAAGGTGTTCGATCAGACCGACTTCATCAACGCTTCGATCGCCGGCGCCCTCGACGCCCTGCGCGATGCGGTGGTGCTGGTGCTGCTGATCATCTTCCTGTTCCTGCAGGACTGGAAGGCCACGGCGGTTCCGGCCCTGGCCCTGCCGATCGCCCTGCTGGGGGCGCTGATCTTCGTGAAGGCCTTCGGCTTCTCGATCAACGAGCTCACCCTGCTCGGCGTGATCCTGGCCACGGGCCTGGTGGTGGATGACGCGATCGTGGTGGTGGAGGCGGTGGCGGCCCGGATCGAGGCCGGCGACCCGCCGTTCCGGGCCGCCTCCAACGCGATGAAGGAGCTCACCGGAGCAATCCTTGCCACCGCCCTTGTGCTGCTGGCGGTGTTTGTGCCGGTGGCCTTCTTCCCTGGGGCCACGGGCGTGATCTACCGCCAGTTCGCGCTCACGATCGTGTTCTCGATCCTGGTGTCCACCTTCAATGCCATACCGGCAAGCCGCTGCAGTCGGCGCTGCTGCTGGGAGGCGGAAAGACCGAGCCCAGGGGGCCCCTGTGGACGGCGATCGGCGGGGTGTTCGGGGC
>JBJTUJ010000305.1:0-11041 GCA_046080685.1 Cyanobium sp.
ACATCGATCTGGTGCTGGAACTGGCCGCCGCACCTGTGGTGCGCCTGGCCGCGGCCGGGGGGCGCAGCGCCGAAGGCCCGATCGATTACGTCAACGCCACCCTCGCCTTCGCCAACGGCGTGGTGGCCAGCCTCACGGCCAGCAAGATGGCCCACCGCAAGATCCGCAGTCTGGATGCCCACTGCCGCAGCAGCATGATGGAAACCGATTTCCTGAATCGGAATCTGCGCATTCACCGCCGTTCCCATGGTTCGGTGAGTGCCGAACATGGCGAACTCGTTTATCGCAATGATGGCTTCATCGAGGAGGTGAGTACCACCTCGATCGAGCCTCTCTATGCGGAACTGGAGCATTTTCTCCAGTGCGTCCGCGGTGAGGAAACCCCGGCCGTGGACGGCCTACAGGCCTCCCGCGCCCTGCTGCTGGCCGATCTGATCGAACAGTGCGTCGAGCAGCCCAACCTCTGCATGACGCTCGAGGCGCCGATCTGAGCCCCGCCCGGGGGAGCCTCACCCGGCTGAGCGGGCGGGTTCCTGAAGCATGGGCTCGCTGTCGGACAGCTGTTGCAGGGCCTTCAGCTGCCAGCGCCGGCACTCGGCCGGTGAGGAGCGGTAGAAGAGGTCCCAGGCCTCCGACTTGTGCAGCCCATACTCCGCCTCGGCCACTTGGGGATGGAGCTCCTGCCAACCCACCCGCACGGCATGGCCGATCACCACGTCGAGGGCCAGGTCGTCCTCGAAGCGCACCTCGGGGTTGGCGGCCACGAAGGCCATCAGGGTGAGCAGGGTCTCGGAGCAGAGCTGCCGGTACTTCGGCGCTTCGATCTTGCCGAGCAGGTGCTCCACCAGCGAGGCGAAGTTGCGCTCGCCCGGGGTCTTCTCGCTCAGCAGCGGGGCACTCTCCAGCCGGTTGCGCCGCTCCAGCTTGTCGCCGATCACGATGCCGCGGCAGTGGTGGAGCAGATCCCAGATGCCCGGATAGAAATCGCGCGGCACCCGTCCCAGGGCCCCCAGCCGCATGCGGTGCTGCAGCCAGCCGCCGGCGCGTGGCAGCTCCTGGAGGGGATCGGGAACCTCCCAGCGCACGCGCCCCCGCAGATGGAGCTGTTCCTTGCGCTGCAGCGCCGCCCGGGCGTGCTCCACGTCGGCCAGCACCGCCCGCAGCCGGCGCCGGATGCGGTGGGGGGGCTCGGCGCACAGGGCCTCGAAGGCATCGCTGGGGCTGAGGTTCGACTCGGCGGCCAGCTCACCGGTGAGCAACAGCAGCAACTGGCCGAGCTGGAGGGTGAGGCTGCCGCTCAGCAGGTTGGGTTCGAGGCGGGCCAGGCCGTCGAGGGCCAGCAGCAGCTCCTGCTGCAGCATCCACTCCCGCCCGTCCTCGCCGCCGAACCGCCGGATCATCGCGGCGATCGTGCGGCTGCCCTGGGGCTGGCTGATCAGGGAGTCGCCGGTGTAGTTGCGGCCCACCACCACCTGCTTCTGGCGCACCAGCAGATCGGTGAGGGCATCCTCCAGCTGGGGATGCACCAGCCCCATGGCTCCGGCGGCCCGGCGCACCACGTTCCAGTCGGCCTCCACCAGCCCCCGCCGGTAGACCTCCTGCAGCAGCACCATCAGCCGCACGGGTACTCCGCCCATCGGGCCCTGCAGCCGGGCGTTGGGTCCGAGCCGGCGGCCCAGCAGCTCCAGCACCTCCGCCTGCTCCGGCAGGGAGCTGCTCTGCCAGAGACGCTCGGCAAGCTCGGCCACGGAGATGTCCTCCAGTTCCTGCTCCTGCCGCGCGGTGAGCGGTTGCTGGCTGGTGCTCGGCGGCAGCAGGGTCTGGCGCACCGGCCGCAGCTGGCAGGCCGCCACCGCCTGGGGCGGCAGTTCCACAAGCCCCGCCTGGCTCACCAGGTCGGCCAGGGGTGCCAGCTGTACCGGCACCCCTTCCAGGGATCCGGCGCGCAACTGGTGGCAGAGGGAGAGGAAGGACTCCGGGTCGCGGCGGTAGGCCCCCTCCGCGATTGGAACAACCAGCAGCGGCGAACTGGGCCCGCGCCAGTGGCGCTGCACCAGCCGCACCTCCGCGGCCACGGCATCCACCAGTGTGCCCGGATCGTCCGCCAGGTAGAAGGTGTCCTCCTCCAGGGCGGCAGGAAGAAAGGCGATCAGTTCCTCGCCGTGGCGGTAGAGCCGGGCGGTGGCCATGGTCTCCATCCGCACGGGGGGATGGCCGGAGAGCCCGAGGCGGGCGTTGCCGCCCACCGTGGCCAGCCGCCGTCCCAGTTCCCGCGAGCTCGCCACCCGGGGCCGGTCGCCGGGGGCAGCCTCGGCGGTGCCCTCCTCATGGGCCAGGTCGGCCGGCAGTCCGGCCGCCCGCAGTTCGGTGGCGATCCAGGCACTGGCGGGTGCCAGGGCCACCAGCACCTCCCGGGCCCCGGGGGTCACCGGTCGCCGCCGGCCGCTGGGGTCGAGGTCCTCCGGCCGGATCAGGCCCTGCAGCAGCAGATCGGTGAGCCAGGTGAGGCTCTGGGTCCAGAGCAAGGGCACGTTCTCGTTTGCCACCCGCACCTGGCTGCCGGGGTTGCGGCGCTCGGCGGCAATCGCGTCCTCCGGCACCAGATAGAGCTCGGGCAGCAGGGCCACGCCCTCCACCTCGACGCTCACCTCCGCCAGCCGCTGCCGCCACTGCCGGGCCTCTGTCCAGCGCTCCTCGCAGCAGGCGGTGATCGCCTCGTAGGCCAGGAACAGGGGCCACTCGCACTCGATGTGCTCGAACTCCGCCAGTTCCTCCCGTTCGTAGTGGAGGCGGCTCACGTCCTCCACCACCGTCTGGTGGCCGTCGCGGCGGAAGCGCTTGTAGCCGTAGGCCCCGCCCAGCTCACGGCGGATCTTGGCGCGCGTGCGGGCCACCAGGTCGTGGTCCTCCACCGCCCAGGCCGGGTAGCCGATCACCGACAGGCAGGCACTGTCGACCTCCTTGCTGGCCGACTCGCGGGGCAGCAGATCGCGCAGGGCGCGCCGGAGCCGCACGATCGCGTCGTGGGGGATCACCAGGCAGGCGCTGCCGTCGCCGTGGGGGCCGTAGAGATCGAGCCCCTCCAGGGCCTCGAGGGCCACCTTGACCATGCCGATGGAGCTGGCGTTGCGCTCCGGCAGCCCGTGGTTGCCCTTGTCGCCCCGCTCCCAGATGCCGTAGTCGGCCACCCGGTAGGCCCGTGCCACGTAGTACACCAGGTTCTGGACGAAGTCCCGCTCATGGGCGGTCTGCACCACCACCAGGCCGGAGCGGGTGAGCTGGGCGAGCTGGAGCAGGAACAGGGCCGTGGCGTCGAGCTGCAGGTGCCCCCAGCCGTCATCCGGCACCACCGGCACGCCCGTGCCGGTGTCGAACTTGGCGTGGATCGCATCGAGGCGATCCAGGCTGGTCTTGAACCGTTCCACCTTGCCCGCCTGGCGCAGCATGGCGTTGAGCAGGCCGCGCATCAGCTGCAGCACCTGCTGCTCCCGCTCGAAGGCCAGCCGTCCGGCCCCCCCCAGGCGCCGGTAGGCCAGGGCCAGCCCCCAGACGCACTGGATGGAGTACACGCAGTCGCGCACCCAGGCGTCGCCGTAGTTGCCGTGCACGGTGTGGGCCGTGCTGGCGGGCAGCAGCCCCGTGATCGGATGCTGGCGACTGAGCACCACCCGCTCGATCTGGCGGTCGAGCTCCGCCAGCACCTCCAGGGCCTGGCCTGCAGCCACCGCGTCGCCGGCCGCGGGATCGGCCGGCCCCTCGCTCCCGGCGGCCGCGATCTCGGAGGTCGGATCGGAACGGTCGATGTCGTGAAGGTCGGGGGTGAGGGGGAGGGGCCGGGCCGAGGGACCGCCGGGTGCCTTCATGGAACCTGCCTCATGACGCAAGGACGGCCGGGAGCCGAGCCATAGATTCTCCCCCGAGGCCCGGCCCCCCCCATGGAAGCAACCGTCACCCCTCCCGTCCGCCCCCGCGTGTTAGGCGTGGGCGTTGATGTCGGCGACGTGCGGGCCGAGGCGCTTGCCCTGCACCGGCGGGGGGGCGGACAGATCGTCACCCTGAATGCCGAGATGACGATGGCCGCCCTGGCCGATCAGCGGCTGGGGCAGGTGATCGAGGCCGCCGAGCTCGTGATTCCCGACGGGGCCGGTGTGGTCTGGGCCTTGGGCCGTCAGGGCCGGCGGGTGCGGCGCTCTCCGGGGATCGAAACGGCCCGCTGGCTGCTGGACCATGCGGCCGCCCAGGGCTGGTCGGTGGCCCTGGTCGGGGCAACGCCTGCGGTGATGGAGCGGCTGCGGCTGAGGCTGCGCCAGGAACTGCCGGCGCTCAAGCTGGTGTTCGCCGTGGACGGCTACCAGCAGCAGGCCGACTGGCCGCGGCTGGAGAGCGAGCTGCTGGGCCTGGACCCCGATCTGGTGCTGGTGGCCCTCGGGGTGCCGCGGCAGGAGCTGTGGATCCAGGGTCTCGCCGGGCGCCGCCACGGACTCTGGATGGGCGTGGGCGGCAGCTTCGACGTGTGGGCCGGCATCAAAAAAAGGGCGCCCGGATGGATGAGCGCCCTGCAGATCGAATGGCTGTACCGCTTGATCCAGGAGCCCACCCGCTGGCGGCGGATGCTCGCCCTGCCGGAGTTCTTCTGGGCCGTGCTGCGGGAACGGCGCTGAGCCAGGGCCCGACCGCGATCAGCGGAAGCCGACCGAGGCCTGCCACACAAAGGCCAGCAGCAGGAAGAACAGGGGGATGATCGGCAAGATGTCCACCAGGGGTCCGAAGGCCTGGTAGGCCTCGGGCAGCTGGGCCAGAGGGGCGGCGTTGGCCATGGAACCGGCCAGCAGGGAGAGAGCCATGGTGGAGCGATCAGGAAGGGCGGTGCCGCAACACGGGCGACCGCGAAGCCTGGAAACTACCACGTGTGTGCGGCAGGAGAGTCGGGCTCCCAGGGAGCGAAATCCTCTGAAAAACAGCCGCCCTGGATCGCCTGCGCCATCGCGGTGGTGAAGCGCAGCAGGGTGGTGAGGTTGTGAAGGCTGAGCAGGGTGCGCCCGAGCATCTCGCCGCTGCGGATCAGGTGGTGCAGGTAGGCCCGGCTGTGGAGGCGGCAGGCCAGGCAGGGACAGCCGCCATCGAGCGGGGTGTGGTCGTGGCGGAACCGGGCGTTCTTGAGATTCCACCTCTCCCCGCCCACCAGGGCGGTGCCGTGGCGCCCGAGCCGGGTGGGCAGGACGCAGTCGAACAGGTCGAAGCCCTCCGCCACGGCGATCGCCATCTCCCGCAGGCTGCCCACCCCCATCAGGTAATGGGGTTTGGCCTCCGGCAGCAGCGGGCCAACCTCGCGCACGACGGCATGCATCGCCTCCGCCGGCTCCCCCACGCTCACCCCGCCCACGGCGATGCCCGGCAGGTCGAAGCCGGCCACCACCCGGGCCGATTCGGCCCGCAGGGCCGGGAAGCAGCCCCCCTGCACGATGCCGAACAGGGCCTGGTCCGGCCGCTGATGCACCGCCGCGCAGCGCTCCAGCCAGGCATGGGTGCGCCGGCAGGCGGCGGCCACATCGGCTTCGCTGGCCGGATAGGGGGGGCACTGGTCGAAGGCCATGGCCACGTCGGCGCCCAGGGTCATCTGGATCGCCATCGAGCGCTCGGGGGTGAGCTGGATGCGGGAACCGTCGCGGGGGGAGCGGAAGACGACGCCCTCGTCGTCGATGCGGTTGATGGCGCCGAGGCTGAACACCTGGAAACCGCCGGAATCGGTGAGCAGCGGACCGTCCCAGCCCATGAAGCGATGCAGCCCGCCCGCCTCCGCCACCACCGCTTCTCCGGGCTGGAGGTGGAGGTGATAGGTGTTGGCCAGCACCATTTCTGCCCCGGTCTCCGCCAGCTGGGGGATGGCTACGCCCTTCACGGTGGCGGCGGTTCCCACCGGCATGAACCGGGGCGTGTGCACCGGCCCGTGGGGGGTAGCGAGACAGCCGCAGCGGGCCCGGCTGCGGGGGCAGCGCGCCGTGATCGTGAAGGCGAAACTGGATCCGGAGCTGATGGGGAGGCACCGTGGCTGTGCCGACGGTACGTCGCACGCCCCACCCCCTCTCGCCACTTTCGCCGATCCCGTCCGCTGATCCCGCCTGATGCCCGCGCCGCGATGAGCCGACCGAGCGCCCCACCCTGGCTGCGGGACCTGGCCGGCGCCTGGATCTTCTATTCCGTGCTGCCCGCCTGGCCGCGGCCCCAGCCCCGGTTTGCCCGGATCGCCCGCTTCGCGCCCTGGATCGGCCTGGTGCTCGCCTTGCCCCAGGCCCTGCTGTGGGAGCTGCTGCGGGGGCGGGTGCCCCAGCTGGTGCAGGTGTCGCTGGTGCTTGCGGCCGGCCTTGTGCTCAGCGGCGGGCTGCACATGGATGGGGCCATGGACACGGCCGATGGGCTGGCGGCGGGCGAGCGGCGCCGCCTGGAGGCCATGGCCGACAGCCGCGTGGGAGCGATGGGGGCCCAGACCCTGGCGCTGCTCCTGCTGCTGCGGGCCGCCGGGCTGGCCGCCCTGGGCCCCATGGCTCCACCGCTGCTGATCTGGGCGGCCGTCTGGGCCCGGGTGGCGCCCCTGCCGGCCATGGCCCTCTTCCCCTACCTGCGCCCGGAGGGCACCGCCGCCTTCCACCGGCGTCACTGGAGCGGACTGGCCCGGGAGCTGCGGCCCAGCGCCCTGCTCCTGCTCGCCCTGGTGGCGGCCACCCTCGCCTGGGCGGGGCCGGCGGGCCCTTGGCTGCTGCTGGCCGGAGTCGCCGGGGGGGTGCCGGCGCTGGTGGTGCCGCTCTGGCTGGGCCGCCGGCTCGGCGGCCACAGCGGCGACAGCTACGGCGCCTGCGTGGAGTGGGCCGACGCCGCTGCCCTGCTGCTCGGCGCCCTGGTCATGGGGGTGGGGGCAGCGTGGCTGGCGTCCCCGGGGGGGCCGGCAGGCTGAGCCGGAAGGCGTTGCCGCTTGCCGGCAGTTCGGCGGCCACCAGGGCCGGGGGGATCACGAGCTCCAGCTCGCCCCCGAGCTGCCGGGCCAGGTCGCGGGCCAGGGCCAGGCCCAGGCCGGTGCCCGGCATGGTCTCGCCGCTGCGGCCCCGCACCCCCCGCTGGAAGATGGCCTCCCGCTCCTGGGGATCGATCGGCGGGCCGCCATCCCAGACGGTAAGCACTGTGCCCTCTGTGCCGCTGGCCGCATGCAGGCCCACGGCGCTGCCCTGGGGGCTGTAGCGGAAGGCGTTCTCGAGCAGGTTGGCCAGGATCTCGGCCACAGCGCCGCCATCGCCCCGCCAGTCGGGCACCGCTCCCGGCCCCCGCCAGGGCCGGTTCTGCAGGGCGGCGGTGGCGGCGGCCCGCTGAACCAGGGGATCCACCAGCGCGGCCAGGGGCTGGCCCTCGGATCCGCTCAGCAGGGGAGGCAGCAGCAGCGGCTGGGGCTGGTCCCCCGGTTCGAGCAGCGCGTCGGGCCGCGCCAGGTCGCTGATGGCGTCCACATAGCGGTTCAGCTGCCGCTCCTCCGCCAGCAGGCCCTCCACCAGCGTGAGGGTGTCACTGTCGTGCTCCAGGCGACGCCGCAGCAGCTGGCCGAAGGTGCGCAGCGCGGCCAGGGGATTGCGCAGCTGGTGCACCAGCAGCCGCAGCTGCTCCTCCTGCTCCTCCAGCCGGCGGGTCAGGCGCCGGTTCTCCAGGTCGAAGCGCAGGGCCTCGGTGAGGCAGAGGGCCACGCCCTGGAGGCGGCGGCCGAGCGGCTCGGGCCAGGCGGGGCCCATGGTTTCCACCTGCAGCGCGCCCAGCAGCACGGTGCCGTCCCGCAGGGGGAGCCAGCGCCGCTCCTCGGCGGGGAGCCGGAGGGGGCTGGAGGCATCGACGGAGGGCAGGGCCCGGCCGTCTGCGGGCCAGTGGCCGACAGGCACGAGGCTGGGCTGGCCGTCGTGTCCGGGGTGCGTGACATAGACCACCAGCGAGCGGATGGGTGGACAGTCGGCGAACTGTCCGAGCTGGAAGCCGAGCAGAGCCAGAAACCGCTCAGAGACAGGCATCACCACGGTGGGGCCCCGGCGGTCACCGGAGGGATACCGGAATCTTTCAGGAGCGTGGTGGTAATTCCGAAAAAAGCTTTAAGCTCTTAGTATCGACCACTACCTGACTCTCCGCTTCAGGGCGGTTTGTCACAGTGGCAGCGGCCGAGGTTGCGCAAACTCGCCAACTAAGGCTACAGCAGTGAGGGTTGCGTACCGCGTCGACCCACCCCTGCTTCGGTGCCTCCCTCTGCTGGGGCACCGCGTTGCCCGTGCCGACACCCCCGAAGGCCAGACGACAGATGTATGGGCGTCGATCGCCCCGGCCTCCGTGCCGGGGGATCCGGATGGGTTTCGCCCGGCGGGTTCACCGCCGGGGTATCCCCTGTCTTCCCTTCCTCACCCACTCCTTCTCTCCCGCCCCGGGAGCCGTTCCATGTCCAAGAAGCGCAAGCGGATCAGCCGCCGTCGTCTTGCAGGCCAGCGTGTCCTGGCCCATGTGCCCACCTTCAACCTCGAGACAGGCTCCCACAAGCCGGTCACCGCGGCCCGTCGCTACATCGCCGAGTCCGAACTCGTGGCGCCCGCGATCTTGAACGTGCGCCGCAACGAGCACACCACCGATCGCTTCTTCTGGGGCGAGAAGGGTCTGTTCAGTGCCCAGTACGCCGAGGAGAACCATTTCCTCTTCCCCTCCCTGCGCTCGATCGTCGACCGCATCGGTGAGGAGGTGCTGTTCGAAGGTCTTGAGGCCCTGGCCGCCGACGACTGGGAGGAGATGGAGGAGTACGAGTACGCCTTCGTCTGAGCTGCGCCGAGGGTGACGGCTCAGCCTCTCCAGCCTTCCTCCAGGAAGGCCCGCAGGCTGGGCAGCAGGGTGGGATCGATGCCATGGCCACCGGGGAACGTGAGCCGCTGCACCGATCCGCCCGCGGCCTTCAGGGCCCGTTCCACTTCCGCACTGGCTCCGGGCGCCACCATCGGATCCTGCTCCCCATGGGTCAGCAGGACGGGGGTGGCGGAACGCCCGGAATGCCAGTCGGGATGAGGGTAGCCGCTGCAGGCGATCAGGGCCGCCAGGGGCAGTGGCCCTGTATCGCCCGTGCCCACATCCACCGCCATCGCCGCTCCCTGGGAAAAGCCCAGCAGGGCGGTGCGCTCCAACGGCACGCTCGTGGCCAGGGCAAGCAGGCGCTGCCGCAGCGCTGTGCGGGCTTCGGGCAGCTGCTCCCAGGCGGGAGCGGGCAGCAGGTCGTACCACTGGCGGCCGCCGCCGCCGGGGTGCGGCAGCGGTGCCCGCAACGCCACCAGCGACACATCGGTTGCGTTGGGATCGTCCACCAGGGCCTCCCCGAGATCGAGCAGGTCGTCGGCATCGGCCCCCCAGCCATGCAGCAGCACCAGCCTCCGCGACGCGTTCGCCGGTCCGAGGCACAGGGCCTCATCCGCGCCGGGCAGTCCGGACGAGGCTGACTGGGGAGATTGGTTCAAGGGACGCGGTGCTGCTGCTGCGTAGGTTGGCGTCCGAACCGATCCCCTGCCGCCCCATGGCCCCCACGGCCCTCCTCAGCGTGTCCGACAAGGAGGGGCTGGTGCCCCTGGCCACGGGACTGCTGCGTCATGGCTATCGGCTGCTCTCCAGCGGCGGCACCGCCGCCGCCCTGGCCGCTGCGGGGCTGCCCGTCACCCGGGTGGCCGACCACACGGGCGCGCACGAGATCCTGGGCGGCCGGGTCAAGACCCTCCACCCCCGCATCCACGGCGGCATCCTGGCCCGCCGCGACGATCCCTCCCACCGTGCCGATCTGGAGGCCCACGGCATCGATCCGATCGATGTGGTGGTGGTGAACCTCTATCCCTTCCGCCGCACCGTTGCCGACCCGCACGTGAGCTGGGAGGCGGCGATCGAGAACATCGACATCGGCGGACCGGCGATGGTGCGGGCCGCGGCCAAGAACCACGCCGACGTGGCCGTGCTCACCGATCCGGCCCAGTACGCCGGCTTCCTCGCGGCCCTGGAGGCCGGCGCCGTGGACGGGGCCCTGCGGCGCCGGCTCGCCCTGGCGGCGTTCGCTCACACCGCCGCCTACGACGGCGCCATCCAGCGCTGGATCGAGGATCGCCTGGCCCGCGAGGCGGCCAGTGAGCCCCCCCGCGAGGACCTGGCCGTTGCCGTTGCCCCGCTGACGCTGGATCTGCCCGCCCGTCAGACCCTCCGCTACGGCGAGAACCCCCACCAGGGCGCCACCTGGCATTCCGAGCCCGATGCCGGCTGGGGCGCGGCTCACCAACTCCAGGGCAAGGAACTCAGCTACAACAACCTGCTCGATCTGGAGGCGGCCCTGGCCACCGTGCGCGAGTTCGGCTATGGCGACGCCTCCTTCGCGGGGGCGACGCCGGCCGCGGTGGTGATCAAGCACACCAACCCCTGCGGGGTGGCCACAGGCACCAGCGGCGCCGATGCCCTCCTGCGGGCCCTCGACGCCGACCGGGTGTCGGCCTTCGGCGGCATCGTCGCCCTCAACGGGCCGGTGGACGCTGCCGCGGCCGAGCATCTGGCCGGCCTGTTCCTGGAGTGCGTGGTGGCGCCCGCCTTCCTGCCCGCCGCCCGCGAGTGTCTGGCGGCCAAGACCAACCTGCGGCTGCTGGAGCTGGCGCCCGGTGCGATCGAGCGGGCCGCCCGCCAGCAGCTGCGCAGCATCCTCGGGGGGGTGCTGGTGCAGGAGTCCGACGACCGGCCGATCGAACCCGACGGCTGGCAGGTGCCCAGCCAGCGGGCCCCTGGCAAGCAGGAACTCCGCGATCTGTGCTTCGCCTGGCGGCTGGTGCGGCACGTCCGCTCCAACGCCATTGTGGTGGCCAAAGGCGGGGTGAGCCTGGGTATCGGCGCCGGCCAGACCAACCGGGTCGGCTCGGCCCAGCTGGCCCTGGCCGCCGCGGGCGAGGCCGCCCGAGGGGCCGTTCTGGCCAGCGACGGGTTCTTCCCCTTCGACGACACGGTGCGGCTGGCCGCGAGCCACGGC
>JBJTUJ010000306.1:0-4536 GCA_046080685.1 Cyanobium sp.
CCCGGGAACCAGTGATCGCCCTGGCCCAGCAGGCCGTAGCGGGCGCGGCAGAACCCCTCCAGGTCCCAGGCCGCCAGCAGGTTGTGCAGCCACAGCAGCACCGGCAGGTTGATGCCGCCGGGGGTGTCCTCCCAGGCCGGCAGCCCCAGCTCCCAGCTGGCCAGCCACTCCTCCCCCAGCGCCTCTCTGCGGGCGGTCTCCAGCCGCTGCAGCACCGGCTCCAGCAGTCCGGCCGCCCGCGGCAGCAGCGCCACCGCCTCCAGGTGCAGATCGAGATCGCTCGGGCACGCCGCCCCCACGCTGATCGTGTGGATGCCAGGGGCCGAGAGGCAGAACAGGTCGTTGAACACGATCGGATGCAGGGGCTCGCACAGGCCCAGCAGCCGAGCTGAGGGGGTATGCAGGTGGCCGCCCTTGTCGGTGGGGCTGATCACGAACACGCCCATGTCGTGGGCGAGGGCGGCCTCGATCGCCGGCTGGTTGTCCTGGCGGATGTAGTACCAGTGCAGGTTGATGTAATCGAAGCCGTCGCTGGCGATCGCCGCCTCGATCACCGCCAGCGGCGCGTGGGTGGAGAAGCCGATGTGGCCCACACGCCCATCCGCCTGCCAGCGGCGGGCGACCTCCAGGCAGCCGCCCGGCCGCAGGGTCTGCTCCAGCAGCTCGGCGGTGTTCACGCCATGGATGCCCAGCAGGTCGATGCGCTCCACCGCCAGCCGCTCGAAGCTGGTGACAAGCTCCGCCTCGAAGGCATCCGGATCGCTCTGGGGCGCCACCTTGGTCTGCAGGATCCGCCGGGGATCAGGCACCTCAGCCAGCAGCCAGCCCAGCTGGCGCTCGGAGCTGCCGTAGCCCCGGGCCGTCTCGATGTGGTGGAAGCCTTCGGCCACCGCCCGCTCCAGCACCGCCCGCAGCTTCGCCTGGCTCTCTTCGGTGATCTGGTCGGCCGGCAGGTCGCTCCAGCTCTGCTGGTAGCGCATGCCGCCCAGGGACAGCACCGGCATCGCCAGTTCGGTGCGCCCGAAGCGCCGGGTGGGGATGCTCACGCGGAAGGGGCGGCGGCATGGCCGCCGGCGCTGCGGGGCAGGGCGCGCTTCATGCGGGCCGGCGAGGGCAGGCCCAGGGGCTGGATCTCCTGGTGCTGCAGGCGGGCCTCCAGGGCGGGCAGCTCCTCGTAGCCCACCCAGTGGATGCAGTCCACCGGGCAGGTGTCGATCGCTTCCTGGATCCGCTCGGTGCTGTCGCCGTCCTGGCGGATCGCCCGCGAGCGTCCCCAGGTGGGCTCCACCACGAAGGTGTTGGTGGCCACGTGGGCGCAGTAGCGGCAGCCGATGCACACCGCCTCATCCACCCACACGGCCTTCTGGCGCAGGGCGCCGCCCAGAAGGGGCTCCAGGCCGCTCGCCGCCGGCTCCGAGCGGACAACGGCCTGCAGGGCAAGGCCCGGGTCGATCCCGGCCACGGGGTCGGGTGTCACGGCCTCAGCCGTCCCAGCGGGTGACCACCAGTTCAATCGTGCCGTCGAGGTTCTCGGTTTGTGTGCTCACCTGGAAGCCCTCCTCGACAGAGGCGGCCAGGATGGTGCGCAGGGCATAGCGCTGGGTGAGCTGGGCCAGAAAACGCTCCACCGGCACCGGCTGCTTCCAGAGATCCAGATCGGCCACCAGCTCGTAGGCCTCGTTGGAGGGGTTCCAGCGGAAGCCGATGTCGGTGGAGCCGGCCAGGGACACCGCCAGGTCGGCCTGAACCTTCTGGCCGCGGTAGCCGCGCACCTCGCGGGCCCCTTCAGCGGGGGGATGGCCGAGGTCGGAGAGGGCATCGACGAGGGCCTGCCGATCGCGGAGCTCGGTTTTGACGGTGCTGAAGTGCGACATCGGATCGGTGAGCGGATCAGGGGGTGTGCTGCTGGGCCAGGGTCTGCCGTTCGGCGGCCTGCTGCGGCTGGGTCTGGAACGCCTCGGCGCTCGCCCGCCGCTGCTGCAAGCTGCCGAGGCGGGATTCGATGCGCTCGGTGAGCTGCTCGCATCCCGCACCCTGCATTCCTTCCACCTGTTCCTCAACCCTGCCGTCGGGGCGAATCAGGAATCGGATGGTGCGCTGAGCCATCCCGGCGGAACCATGGGGTTGGCGGATGCTAGCCGCGTTCGCCGGGTGGTGGTGAGCGACGCAACGCGATCCAACCGGGCGGGCGCCTCAGCCGATCAGCCCCTCGTCAACGAGCGTCTGCAGGCGCTCCAGCACATCCGGCTGCTCCAGCTGCTCCAGGGCCAGCCGGGCCTCGTCGCGCACGGTGGAGTCGGCGTCGTGCAGCATCGTGTGCAGCAGCACCTCCACAAGCTCGCGCTGGCGCGGTTCCACCAGATCGGGGTAGAGGCGCCCCAGCCCCCAGGCGCTGTTGCTGCGCACCGCCGGTTCGCTGTCGATCCGCAGGCTCAGCAGCAACTGGGCGGCGGCGGGATCGGCCTTCGCCGGCCCGGTTCCGCCCGCATCGGCCAGGGAACTGGCGGCCCACAACCGCACCGCCGCCACATCCATCTGCAGGCTGCGGATCAGGGGGTTGAGCACCGGAGCGTCGGGGTAGTTGCCCAGGCTCCAGGCCACGGCCTTGCGCACGTAGCCGTTGTCGTCGTAGGCCAGCAGCGCCAGCAGGGGCTCCACCGCCAGGGGATGGGCATTGCGGCCGAGGGCGTACACCGCGCTCATCCGCACGATCGGGCAGCTGGCCTGCAGCAGGGGCAGCAGCAGGGGGATGACGCGGGGATCGCGGTGTTCGCAGAAGATGCGCAGGCCCTGCATGCGCGCTTCCTGGTCGCCGGCGAGCAGCTGCAGCCCCAGGTCGCACTCGACCGCCACGTCGACCGCGGTGGGTTCGGATGTGTCGAGCTCGTCGAGGGGATCTCCCAACAGTTCCTCCGCCAGTTCCCTGGCAAGCACCTCGGGGTCGAGGGCAAGCTCATGGGTTCCGAGGGGAAAGGGGAGGGCGTCGTCCGGCATGGAGCGATCCACGTCGACCGATGGTAAAAGCCGGCGGCCGGGCCCTCAGGAGAGCGGTGCGGGAGCCGCCATGTCGCCGGGCAGCCAGATGCGGGCACTCACGGCGAACAGGGCGAGGCCGAACAGCACCACGATCGCCGCGGGCAGGAGAGTGGAACGGAAAAACGACATGGGAGGAGCCCGGGCAGGGGGCCATTCTCGCGCCGTGGTGCGCCGTGGTGCGCCGGGGGGGAGCCACTTAGGGTTCGCCGGTCCCACCAGCGGCCTGCTGCCCATGGTCCCCTCCCCCACCGCCGCACCGGCCCCCGGCGGGGTGCCCGCCTGGCGGCGGCTGACGGCGGTGGCCAGCCAGGGGGTGGCCAGCGGCACGCCCTACATGGTGGGCACCAAGCTGCTGCAGGGCTGGCTCACCGCCTCAGGCGTCCCCCTCGGGCTGATCGGTCTGCTGGCCTACGCCGAGCTGCCCTACACCCTGAAGATGTTCTGGGCGCCGGCGATGGACCGCTGGCCGATCCGCTGGCCCGACCGCCGTCGCGGTGGCCTGCTGGTGCTCCAGCTGGTGCTGGTGGCCGTGATCGCTGCCATGAGCTTCCTGCACCCCGGCAGGGAAACGCCATCGCTCACCGCCATCGGCGTGATGGCGCTGATCCTGGCGGTGGTGAGCGCCAGCCAGGACATCCTGGTGGATGCCTACCGCACCGATCTGCTGCCGGCGACCGAGCGCGGCGCCGGCGCCGCGGCCGCCAACCTCGGCTACCGCGCCGCCATGCTCGCCGTGGGGGCGGGGGGCTTCATCCTGGCGGGCCGCTTCGGCTGGCCGGTGGCGTTCCTGGCCTCGGCCGTGCTGATGCTCGCCGTGCTGCCGTTCACCCTCAGCGCCCCCGCCGTGCCGCCGGTGCAGCACCGGGTGACCAGCCTGCGCCAGGCGGTGGCGGGCCCGGCGGCGGAGTTCCTGCGCCGCACCGGCGGACCGCGGGCCGTGATGCTGCTCGCCCTGGTGCTGCTCTACCGCTGGCCCGATGGCCTGCTGAACGTGATGGTGGTGCCGTTCCTGCTCCAGCAGGGCTTCTCCGAAGCCGTGGTGGGCTCGGTGCTGGCGGGCTGGGGCATCGCCGCCACGATTGCCGGCACCGTGCTTGGCGGTGTGCTGTTCAGCCGCCTGGGCATGAACCGCTCCCTCTGGGTGTTCGCGGTGGTGGGCGCCCTCGGCAACCTCTCCTACTGGGCCTTGGCGGCCTTCGGCGGCGGCATGGCGGGGCTGCTGGCGTCGGTGGGGCTCGAGAACCTCAGCGGCGGCATGGTGGGCGCCGCCTTCGTGGCGCTGCTGATGAGCCTCTGCAACCCCCGCTTCTCCGCCACCCAGTACGCCCTGCTCTCGGGGGTCTACGCCCTCAGCCGCTCCGTTCTCTCCGCCCAGGCGGGCTTCGTGGCCGAGGAGGTGGGCTGGGGCAGCTTCTTCCTGCTCACCGTGGCCTCCTCCCTGCCGGCCTTCGTGCTGATGGCCTTCCTCACCCCCTGGAACGGCCGGGGGGTCAAGGGGGC
>JBJTUJ010000307.1:0-9058 GCA_046080685.1 Cyanobium sp.
GGCGCGCTGACGAGGATCTTGTCCGTGAGCGGGTCGAGCCGGGCGCCCCACACCGAGCCGCCGCCGGCCCGGCGGGCCAGCAGGCCGTCGGCCCAGTCGCTTAGACCGCCCAGCAGCAGCAGCCACCAGGCCAGCACCTCCTGGCCTGCCCCCATCGCCAGCAGCAGGGGCAGGCCGATCACGGCCCGGGCGAGGGTGAGCAGGTCGGCGAGGCGGCGCAAGGGCAGGGGGACGGCTGCGGCCATTCTCCGGGCCGACGCCGCAGCAGAATGCGGGAGTCGTGGAGATTTGCATGGTCGTCGAGCGTCCCGTCGCCGAGGTGATGAGCAGCCCCGTGATCCAGGTGGGCCGCGACACCCCGCTCCAGGAGGCGGTGAAGCTGATGAGCGAGCACCACGTCAGCGGCCTGCCGGTGGTGGGGGAGCAGGGTGAACTGGTGGGCGAGCTCACCGAAAAAGACCTGATGGTGCGCGAGAGCGGTTTCGATGCCGGCCCCTACGTGATGCTGCTGGATGCGGTGATCTACCTGCGCAACCCGCTGCAGTGGGATCGCCAGGTGCATCAGGTGCTCGGCAGCAGCGTCGCCGACGTGATGAGCGAGCGCACCCACACCTGCGCAGCCACCACCCGCCTGCCGGATGCCGCTCGCCAACTGCACGAGGGCAGCGTGCAGCGGCTGTTCGTGCTCGACGAAGGCCGCCGGCCGGTGGGGGTGCTCACCCGCGGCGACGTGGTGCGCGCCCTGGCCGCCGAGGGCTGAGGGGTCCGTCGGGCCAGAGCAGCACCGACCCTTCCGCCACCAGCCAGCGCTGCCAGTGCTCCGGCACCGGATGGCCGCCGGTGAGCGACCCGAAGGCCGGCAGCAGCAGGCGATCGGCAGCGGGATCGAGGGCGAAGCAGGGCAGCCGCAGGCGGTCGGCACCCCCACCAACGCACGCCACCGGATGGAGATGGCCGCAGAGATTCAGGCGGCCCTCGCCCGGCTCCGGTTCGTGGCTGAGCCACAGCGGTCCGGCCGCCCGGGAGGGGGCGCAGGGCAGCCTCTCGATCCAGCTCCCCCGCTCGTGGTTGCCGCCGATAAGCTCGAGCGGGCAGCCCAGCAGATCAGGCAGGGCGGAAAGCTTCTGGCGCAGTTCGGCGGTGAGTCCGGTGCGCCCGTGGATCAGGTCGCCCAGCACCACCACTCGCCGGGGGCGCCAGCGGTGGGCCAGCTCCAGCAGGGCGTTGAGGGTGATGGCATCGCCATCGCTGGGGATGGGGATGCCGTGGGCCTGGAACACCTCGGCCTTGCCCAAATGCAGATCCGCCACCAGCAGCAGTTCCTGGGCCGGATCGAGAACGGCCCGTGCCCCCAGCAGCAGGAGCCGGTGGCCCCTCCAAAGGAACTCTGCGACCTCCGGGCTGGAGGTCGGGGCTGTGAAGGTCGCTTCAGGCGGGGCGGCGGCGCTCATCAGCGGCCCATTCCCCGCAGGTAGGCCGGCCGGGAGGCGGTGGCTGTGATCGTGGCGCTGACCAGGGGGAAGCGGCTCAGGTCGTGCTCCGGCAGGAACAGGGGGATGTAGGCCAGGTAGGCCTGCACCACGCAGTCGGCGGCGCCCCAGCCCGGATCGCCCCAGGCGCCGGCCAGCAGGGAGCTGCCCTGGCCCAGGAGTTCCTCCAGCACGGCCAGCTGCCGGTCGAGGTCCTCGGGCTTGTCCTTGCCGGTGATCAGAGCTGGCCCGAGGGTGGCATTGGCGAACAGCAGCCACTGGGCGGTGAGCGAGCGCCTGGCGTCGGCGGTGGCGGGATCGCTGAACTCTCCCCCCGGACCCTGGGCCAGGTGCAGCAGGATCGCGCCGCTCTCGAACAGCTTCAGCGGCCCGCCGTCCGGACCGCTGAGCCCGTCATCCACCAGGGCCGGCACCTTGCCGAAGGGGTTGATGGCAAGAAACGGATCGGCCCGGTGTTCAGCGGCGGCCATGTCCAGCTGCTGCCAGGTGTAGGGGATGCCCTTCTCCTCGAGGTACCAGCGCACGATTGCGGCCCGGCTGCGGGCGCCGCCGTAGAGGGTGAGAGCCATGGGGGGGGACGTTGGGCAGGGACCCCCATCATCGGCGGCCAGAATCGAAGCAGCGAGCGGTGGCAGCGATGGCCGGCGAGGCAACCCCCAGCGGCGGGGCAGGCACGGTCTCCCCGGAAGCCGCCGCCCTGATGCGCCTGGCACCTTTCCTGCTGGGAAGGGCCCGGCGGGGGATCGTGGGCAGCAGCCGCTATGCCCGCCAGCTGCGGGATGCGATCCGCAGCGCCGCCGCCGATCCCGACGCCCGCCCGGTGCTGATCAGCGGCGAACCGGGCCTGGAGAAGGACAACATCGCCGCCCTGGTGCATTTCGGCTCGGCCGCCCGCCACCAGCTGATGGTGCGCCTCAACGGGGCCTTGCTGCGCCCGGACGGCGGTGAACTGTTCGCGGTCGGGGCCGGCCCGGGCAGCAGCGGTGAGGCGCCGCCGCTGCTGGAGTGTCTGGGGGAGGGAGCCCTGCTGATCGACCAGATCGACAAGGTGCCGGATGATCTGCGTCCCGCCCTGCTTGAGCTGGTGCGTTCGGGGCGCTGGACGGGCAGCGATGGGGTGGAGCGACGGTTTCCGGGCCGGGTGTTCCTCACCACCGAGACCACCGTTCCAGATCTGGATCCGCTGGTGCGGCAGATCCGGGTGCCGCCGCTGCGGGTGCGCCGGCAGGACCTGGGGGAATGGCTGCGCTATGGCGTGCGCCAGAAGGCCCTCAGCCTGGGCTGGCCCCGGCCGCCGCTGGTGCGGGAGACGCTGGTGAAGCGTCTGCAGACCTACGACTTCCCCGGCAATCTCCGGGAGCTCAGCCAGCTGATCGAGCGGGCCCTGCGCCAGTGCAGTGCCACCTGCCCGGCGGAGCTGCCCGAAGACGTGTTCTGGACGGAGCGCCGCAGCACGCGGGCCCGCTTCGATCTCTGGCGCTGGAAGCCGGTGCTCAGGGAGTGGATGCGCTCGCCGCGGCTGTGGAACGCCCTGCTGTTCGGCCTGGTGAGCTGGGTGTTCGTGCTGGTGAATCTCTGGCTGTGGCTCGGGCCCCAGGACCGGGCCCACAACGGCGGCCTCAACCTGTTCTGGGCCTGGTGGTGGCCGCTGATCCTGCTGGCCTACCCCCTGGTGGGGCGGCTGTGGTGCTCCTTCTGCCCGTTCATGGTCTGGGGCGAGATCGTGCAGCGGATGGCGCGGCACCTCGGCTGGCAACCCGCCCGCTGGCCGCGGGGGGACAGCGACCGCTGGGCGGCGCCGCTGCTGGCGGCGGGCTTCGCGGCGATCCTGCTGTGGGAGGAGCTGGCGGATCTGCAGGACACGGCCCGTCTGAGCAGCCTGCTGCTGCTGCTGATCACCGCCGGGGCCGTGATCGGCTCGCTGCGCTTCGAGAAGCGCTTCTGGTGCCGCTATCTCTGCCCGGTGGGGGGAATGAACGGCCTGTTCGCCAAGCTGGCGATCAGCGAACTGCGGGCCCAGGTGGGCACCTGCAGCGGCAGCTGCACCACCTACGCCTGCTTCAAGGGAGGCCCGGCGGAGGGCGAGGGCCTGGCCACCGCCGGCTGCCCCCTCGGCACCCATCCGGCGCACCTGGTGGACAACCGCAACTGCGTGCTCTGCCTCACCTGCGCCCAGGCCTGTCCCCACCGCTCGGTGCAGCTGCGCCTCCGCCCTCCCGCCGCCGACCTGCAGCGCGACATGGCTCCTCCCGACGGGGAGGCCGGGCTGATCCTGGTGCTGGCCGGTGGCGTGCTGCTGCATCACGGCCCGAAGCTGCTCGGCTGGCTGCCCTTCGTTCCGGAGAGCCTGCATGCGGGGCCGCTGCTGCCCCGGTTGGCGGCGGCCACCCTGATCCTGGCGGTGCCTGCGGCGGCGTTCCAGCTGGTGCGCTGGCTCACCGTGGCCCTGGCGCCGTCCCGCTGGCCGGCCCCGCGGCAGCGCCTGCAGCTCTATGCCCTGCTGCCGCTGCTCTGGGCGTTGATGCTCGCCCACTTCCTGCCCCTGGGGATGGCAGAGGCGGGGCTGGTGCTGCCGGCCTCGCTCGCTCCGCTCGGGATTGCGGCCGCCGGCCTGCCCGCCTGGAGCGCCGATCCCCACGTGGTGGCCTTCTGCCAGACCCTCGCCGTCGTGACGGGGGTGGGGGGGTCGGTGGTGATGCTGCGACGCCTGCTGCAGCCGGCCCGGATCACCTGGGTGGTGCTGTCGCTGGCCACCCTGCTGCTCGGCGGTGCCGGGCGCTGGCTCGTGGCCGTCTGAGCCGCCGGGCTCAGCGGCGCTCGTCGCAGACCCGCCGCAGGTCGAGGACGCTGTAGAGATCCACGGGGGCGCCTGGCGGACTCTCCTGGAAGCGCCGGCTCTTGCTGAGGTAGTTCTCGGCGCCGATCTGGTTGCCCAGGAGGATGCGGGCGGTGCCGTGGCTGGAGCGCCAGACGGCGCAGGCGGCCTGGTTGTCGAAGCCGCACGCGAGCGCCAGACCCTGGCCCGTCAGGCCGAAGGCCAGCACAGCGAACGCCAGGACGCCGATCCCTTCCCCCAGCCCCCTGGCAAGGGGGCGGCAGCGCGGGCCCACCCAGCGGCCATCCGGCAGCAGCGGCGAGTGGCGCACCTGATGGGCCTGGCCCAGGTAGACCCAGACCCGCCGGCCATCCGTGAGCCGGCGTCGCTGGCGGCTGTACAGGCGGGGCACACCCTCGAAGCGATCCAGGGCAAGCAGCAGCTTGCGGGTCACCGCGAACACCTCCCCCTGCACCCGGCCGCCGCCGGGCACTGCCATCGGGAAGGGACCAAGATCGTGCAGATCTGCCCCCTCCAGCGTTCCTTCCCCCTCGTCCCGGGCTCCCAGGAGCTGGCCGTGGTTGCTCTGGCCCCGCCGCAGGCTGCCGTAGACGAACACCCGTTCAGTCGGCGGCGTCATCGGGCCTTGGCAGCGGGCGGGCTCTGCCATGATCGCCCCCCCTCCCCCACCTGCCGTGGACCAGCCCCTCACCCTTGTCCTGCTGCTCGCTCTGGCCGGCTCCGTGGGCCTGATGCTCCTGATCGTGCGCCGTCTGGAGAAGCGCTCCTCCTGAGGCCGATCGCCCGGCAATTGCGCCAACTCCGCAGCGGCTCAGCCAGGTGATCTCCTGCCCGCCCACTCAGTGTCCTTCGGCCCGGAGCGCTTCCGTTCGCAGGCGCTCCAGCCGCTCCAGCAGGGATTCGTTGCTCATCCGCTGGTTGAGGCGCTCTGCCAGCAGGGGAAAGGCGAACGGGCCCGGTCGGGCCGTGTGCTCCAGCCGCAGCGTGCTGGAGCGGATCCGCTCCAGTGCGGCCCGCAGGCGGTGGACCTCCAGCTGCTCCACCACCACCTCCTGGCGGGCCTGGGCCAGCAGCCGGTTGTCCGGCTCGTGCCGCTGGAACACATCGAACAGCAGGGCGGCACTGATCTGCAGCTGGCCGCCGCTGCGGCGATCCCCGGGCAGGCCGCCGGCCACCAGACCGCTCACCTGGGCGATCGAGCGGAAGCGCCGGCGGCAGAGTTCCGAGAGATGCACCGCCTGCTCCAGGTCGGATTCCAGCTGTCGGTCGTTGAGCAGCTCCTCCAGGTGCTCCTCCAGCAGGTCGGCGAAGGGATAGCCCTTGGCGGCCAGCAGCTCGAAGCCGTGGTCGTTCACCGAGACGGTGAAGGTGCCGCTGTGGTGGCGGGCCAGGCGCAGGGCCCAGAGGAAGCCGAGGCCCTCGTGCACGAAGCGGCCTTCGAAGGGATAGAGGAACAGGTGGCTGCCGTCGCGGGTGCGGCAGACCTCCAGCAGCGTCTCGTGTCGGCGGGGCAGGGCCGAGAGATCGGCCTGGCGGGCCAGCAGCGGTTCGAGGGCCCGCAGCTCCGGGGAGTCGAGCCGGCTTTCGGCGCAGCGGTGCACCTCCTCGCGCAGGTGGTGGGCCAGCAGGTCGGAGAGGGCCATCTGACCGCCGCCCCAGGCGGGCACGGTGCGGGTCTGGCGCTTGGAGGCCTTCACCACTGCCGTCATCTCCCGCAGCCGCACGAACTCGAGCGAGCGACCGGCGAAGAAGAACACATCCCCCGGCCGCAGGCGCGCCACGAAGGTCTCCTCCACGTGGCCGAGCACCGCCCCCCGCTGCACGCGCACGGTGACGGAGCGGTCGGCGGTGATGGTGCCGATGTTCAGCCGGTGCAGGCGGGCGATTGCGGGCTCCCGCACCACGTAGCGGAACGCTCCATCGGGGAGCTCGGGATCGAGGGGCTGGCGCTCGAGCTTGCGGTAGCGGGGGTAGGCCCCGAGGCACGAGCCGCCCCGTTCGAGGAAGTCGAGGCACCACTGCCAGGCGTCGTCGTCGAGCCGGCGGTAGCTCCACACACGCCGCAGCGTCTCCCGCTCGGCCAGTGGATCGAAGCCGGGTCCGCAGGCCAGGGTCACCAGGTGCTGGAGCAGCACATCGAGCGGCGCCTCGGGGGGGCGGCGCACCTCCACCAGCCCTTCGCCCAGCCCGCGGCGCATGGCCGACACCTCGAGCAGTTCGAGGGCGTTGGTGGGCATGAACAGCACCTGGGAGGTGCCGCCGGGGCAGTGGGAGGAGCGGCCAGCCCGCTGCAGCAGGCGCGCCAGGTTCTTGGCGGAGCCGATCTGCACCACGGTCTCCACCGGCTGGAAGTCGACGCCCAGATCGAGGGAGCTGGTGCAGACCACCCAGCGGATCGAGCCCTCCTTCACCCCCGCCTCGATCTCCTCCCGCCGGCTGCGGTCGATGGCGCTGTGGTGCAGCGCCAGGGCGTCTTCCATCTCGGGACAGGCGTAGCGCAGGCACTGGTGCCAGCGTTCGGCCTGGTTGCGGGTGTTGGTGAACAGCAGGGTGCTCACCCTGGGATCGAGAGCCGCCACCAGCTCCTCGTACATGCGCAGGCCGAGGTGACCGGCCCAGGGGAAGCCGTCGATCGTTTCGGGCAGCAGGCTGCGGATCGCTGTCTTGCGCTCGATGTCGGCGGTGATGATGCGGTGTGGAGGCAGTGACGGCTGGTTTCCCACCGCCGCCCGGGCCGCCTCCTCGAGGTTGCCGATCGTGGCGCTGATCGCCCAGGTGCGCAGGTTGGGCCGCAGCGCCCGCAGCCAGCCGAGGCAGAGCTCGGCCTGCACGCCGCGCTTGCTGCCCATCAGCTCATGCCACTCATCGAGCACCACCGCCTGCAGCGAACCGAACAGTTCCTGTGCCTTGGCGTTGGCCAGCAGCAGGCTGAGGGATTCGGGGGTGGTGATCAGGATCTGGGGCGGCATGCGCAGCTGCTTGCTGCGCTCATGGCTGGAGGTGTCGCCGTTGCGGATGGCCAGCTTCACGGGCCAGCCCATGGCCTCGATCGGCGCCCGGATCGCCAGGGCCAGGTCGCGGCTGAGGGCCCGCAGGGGGGTGAGGTAGAGCAGGCGCAGGCCCTTGGGTGAGGTGCCGGGTTGCTCGGGGCTCCAGCCGGTTTCCGCCAGCAGCTCGGCGATCGGCCCCATCACGGCCGCATAGGTTTTGCCGGAGCCGGTGGGCACCTGGATCAGGCCGCTCTCGCCCGCGAGATAGGCCTCCCACGCCTGCCGCTGGAAGGGCAACGGCGTCCAGCCCTGCTGGGCGAACCAGGTTTCGATGGGGGCGAGCAGCGGGCTGGTCGGCTCGGCGCGCCGGGTTTTGCCCACACCGCCCACCGAAGCCCCTCGATCGCTTGCCATCACCTGGTTGCCGAGAGTAAGGCCTCCATCTGCTCCATGGGATCAGAGAGTTTCCGGAGGCGGATCCGGTGAACGGCGTGGTTGGAAGGTGCTCTTCGCGCTCAGGGGAAATCTCTGAGGATGGCGGGTAGACGCAACAGACACGTCGACATCTCAATCTGGCCACTCAAGATCGTCTGCCGTCGGGCGCAGGACGTTAAGGATTCAGGCTCCACTTGTAGGGCTAACGTTGCGGCTAACCGGCTGCCCGCAGAGAGCTTCTGGTTCGTGACTTCGTTGGGCTTTAGAGAATTGAAGGGGGCGGGTCAGGTGAATGGCCATGTTAGCCAGGCCTCTACACAGCGAACATCGCCTGAAGAACACCCAGCAACTCATTCAGCGTAGTCTCCGACAGACTCCCCAATCGCTTGACGAGACGGTCCCTATCCACAGCCCTCAGCTGATCAGCCACAACATGTCCGTCTTTGCCATCAAATCTGCAACGTACACGAAAGGGGTATGGATGTCCGCCGGTTGTGAGCGGTGCAATAATGAAAGTGCAAAGGTGAGCATTTAGCTCGTCCGGCGACACAACAACACATGGCCTCGTCTTCCTGATTTCAGATCCTCGCGTGGGATTCAACGCGACACGGAAGATATCGCCTCTTGAGACTTGTTCATCAGTCACCATGACCACTCTTTTTCATCAAACCGAGTGGCGCTCATCTCATCGAGAAGCCCCTCCGGCTCAAAAGACGCTGCCGCGTCTGCCCAGCCAGCCCTCGGATGAGCCGATGGCCTGATGGTCAACACACCTGGAGCTGCCTCGATCTCGACTTCGTCAGCCAGCCCCGCAACCTCAAGCAGCGGCTTGGCGAGGCGTACCCCTCTCGAGTTGCCGATTTTAACCAGCTTCGCTCGAACCACGACCACACCCGCCAGACGTGCTCACATTGTAGCCACGTTGGCAGCCACTGCGCATCCCCTGCTCTGCCTAACGAGTATGGATAGATCGTGCGCAGCCACGATCTTATCCACAGTTGAACAAGCCTGCAAATCTGGAGCCCCGCCGGGCGGGGACGACGGGGACTACTGCAGATAAGTCCGGCCGTTTTTTAGGTTTCCTTCATGATTGCCGTGGCTGGAAAGTAGAAGTACCTGCTCCATGGCCCTCATGGCTCCATAAATACTTTATTTGGCTTTGAGCTGATCTTGGTGTGAGGGTGCACACTGCGAATGTGGAAGTTTCGGAATAGTAAATAGTGAAGCATTCAGTGTTATCATGGGCTGTTGAAATCTGCCGCGTAGCGGCTTAGTTCAACTACTATTTGGGCGGATCCGCCTAAGTT
>JBJTUJ010000308.1:0-8107 GCA_046080685.1 Cyanobium sp.
CCGTGCACCTGGCCCGCAGTGAGGCCTGTGCGCACCAGGCCTTCCAGGTGGGATCCCGCACGATCGGCCTTCAATGCCACCTGGAAACCACCCCCGCCGCCGTCGAGGCTCTGATCCGCCACTGCGGCGAGGAACTGGTGGCGGATCGGTTCGTGCAGAGCGAGGCGGAGCTGCGCGCCGTGACGCTGGACCATTGCGGAGAGGCCAACGCCCTCATGGAGCAGGTGCTGGCCTGGCTGCTGCGGGAGCCGGAAGCCCGGGAGGCCTGATGGCGTTCCCAGCGCCCTGGTGGTGAGGTGGCGACCCAGTGTCGATCAGGTTGGTGAGGGTGGCCCTTGGCAGCTGGACGAGACTGATCTCCTGTCGGCCGCGCTCCATGCTGCGGCGCGCCGTCGGCAGCGATTGGAAGGGGAAGGCGTCCCTGGTGGGTTACGCCCTGGGGGTGGTCTCCAGCCTGATGGCGCCCGCCCTGGCCCAGGTGATCGATGGGCTCATCGCCGTGGTGTGGCTCATTCCCGATCGGCGCATCGAACGGTTGCTCCACCAGGATTGAGGCGGTTCGTGGACTGCCGGCCCCTGTCCTGCCATCGCCTTCCTGAGCCCATGACGCCGATGCGGTTCAGCCCCTGCCTGAGCCGCCTGGCCCTGTTCATGGCCCTGGCCCTGCCGGCTGGGGCGTCGGCCGGCGAGCAACCCACGGCGATCCTGCACGCCTTCGATCTGCCCTTCCGGCAGGTGGAGGAAGCGGTTTGCCGCTGGGGGAAGCGGGGCTGGTCGCACGTGCAGATCTCCCCGGCCCAGCAGTCCCACCCTGGTCCCTTCGCCGCCCCGATGGGCTGGGCCCGGCGCTACCAGCCGGTCGACCATGGCGTCATCGCCGGCCTGGGGACGGAGCAGGATCTGCGCCGGCTGATTCGCCGCGCCCATGACTGCGGGGTGCGGGTGATCGCCGATGTGGTGTTCAACCACATGGCCGACCTCGATGGCCGGCCGGAACGGGAGGACCCGCTCCGTTTCCCGGGTCTGGGGCGGGGCGATTTCAACGGCCTTCCCGGGGTAACCCTGCGGCGTCCCTGCCGTGACGGCGACAGCCGGGTGCCAGGCCGCAGCGGCTACGATGACAGCAACCGAGAGTCCGAGCTCGGCTGCTGGCTCGGCAGCCTGCCGGATCTGGTGTTCACGGCCAACGTGAAACGGATCCAGAAGGACCACCTCGACCGGCTGCTCCGCCTGGGCATCGACGGCTTCCGTTTCGATGCCGCCAAGCACATGCCGCCGCAGGTGCTGAAGGAGTACGTCGACCATGTCGATGGCCGCAGCCATCGCCGCACCTGGAACTACCTGGAGGTGATCCAGGACGCCGACACCAGGGGCCAGGACTATGCCTGGATCGCCGCGGTCACCGACTTCGTGCTCTACGGCTCGCTGCGGCGGGCCTTCTCCTGGGGCGGCGATCTGCGTTCCCTGCCGGCGGTGGCCCTGGCGGATCCCCGCAGCGTGACCTTCGGCCGCAGCCACGACAACCTGGCGGAGATCCGCGTGCGGCGGCAGGACGCCCTTGACCCCTGGAGCGATGCCGCCGATGCCTGGCTGGCGAGCGCCTACGTGCTGGCGAGGCAGGACGGAACCCCGCTGGTGCTCGCCGGCGATGCCGCCGCCGCCCCCTACCTGAGCGCCGGTGCCCTGTTCCGCCGCATCCTGGCGGCCCGGGGCCGGGAAGGGCGGAACGTGAGCGAAACCATCCTGCGGCCGATCGACCGGAGCACCGTGCTGCTGCTGCAGCGGGGGGCCGAGGGATTCGCCGTGATCAACAAGGGCGCCGACCGCTTCGATCAGCCGGTGCTCGATCTCACCCTGAGCGATCTGGAGGGCTGTTACCGGGAGCTGCGCAGCGGCAGCACCATGGCGGTCGAACGCCGGGGTCCGAAAAAGTTCGTGACCCGCTGGGGGAGCTGGAGCCGGGGCGGGCTGGCGCTGGAGCCCCGCGACGCCCTGTTCTTCGTGCGCGAACCCTTCGCCGCCTGCCACTCCATACAGTTCCCTTGACACGAGGAGCGGGCCCTGGCCCTTCCCGACCTGATTCCAGCCCTGCCATGAGCGTCCCGGTGCCCGGCACCGTCTACCTGGTGGGGGCCGGTCCCGGTGATCCGGAGCTGCTCACCCTGCGGGCCCATCGCCTGCTGCGCACCTGCGATGCCCTCGTCTACGACTCCCTGGTGCCCCGGTCCCTGCTCGAGCTGGTGCCCCCCCACTGCGAGCTTCGCTTCGTGGGCAAGCGCCGGGGCCACCATTCAGTGCCCCAGCGCAGTACCAACGCGGTGCTGGTGGAGTTGGCCGGCCGTCACGGCACGGTGGTGCGCCTGAAGGGAGGTGATCCGTTCCTGTTCGGCCGCGGCGGCGAGGAGGCTGCCCACCTGGCGGCGGCCGGTGTGCCTGTGCAGGTGGTGCCTGGGGTCACGGCCGGCATCGCCGCTCCCGCCTACGCAGGCATTCCGGTCACCCATCGGGCGGCGGGCTCGAGCGTCACGTTCGTGACCGGGCACGAGGAGATTGACAAGGCCCGTCCGTCGGTGGACTGGCGGGGCCTGGCCCGCAGCAGTGATGGCCTCGTGATCTACATGGGTCTGCACAACCTGCGCCGCATCGGCGACGAGCTGATGGCGGGCGGGCTCGGACCCGGAACGCCGGCGGCGGTGATCCAGCAGGGCACCGTCGAGGGGCAGCGGGTTCTGGTGACGGTCCTGGGGGAACTGGCGGACCGCGCCGAGGCGGAGGGCCTGGTGTCGCCCTCGATCGTGCTGGTGGGTGCGATGGTGGCCCAGCGGGTCCCGGCCTGTGCCCCGGAGCCAGCCCCGGCGGAGATGCCGATCCCGTTCTGAGCACGCCACGGGGCCATCGGCGGTGCCCAATGCGGGAACTGGTCCAAGGAACCGCAGATTCCGTATCCGTTTCAACGGTTGGGGGCAGGGCGATTCGGTTCACTGGGTACTCTCTTCAAGAGCTGCGGCATCGCCAGCTACCGCTATGAATGCCAGCACCGCGAACGCCAGTACTGCATCCTGCGATCCCCAGATCGACCTTCAGCAGAGGCCTCCAAGACCGGCGCCGATGTTCGAGCTCATCCCCTACGAGAAGTTCCGGGACACCCCGGCGGTGCGCTTCTTCGATATCACGGTTCCCACCTCAAACGCCCGCGATCTGGTGGTGCACTCCGGCCCTGCGGTCAGCCCGCCGGACGACCCCGAGTCCGGAGCCTGGCAGTTTTATCTTCACCCCCATCAGGAAGACAACCTGCTCGCTCTGCACGGCGGCCGCACCTTCTACCTGGTGAACCTGGGCTGGAACTACCCCTTCCACATCGTTCGCCTCGACTGCGGCGGCGACATCCTGCGCATCCCCCCGGGCACCTTCCACCGCTCCGTTTCCGATCCCGATGGCTCCCTGGTGCTGAACCAGGCCGTGCGCGACGAAGGCGCCAGCGTGGTGCGTGAGTTCCGGGTCTACAACAGCAACCGCATCCCCCGCCTGTTCGCCGTGACCTCCCGCACGGCGCCCCTGCCCAAGCTGCACGGCGTGAGCTGGTGAGCTGTCGGGCCTCCCTCCAGGCCCCGGGCGAGATCGGCCAGCGTCTGCTCGAAGGATTCCGTTGGCTGAGGCCGGCCTAACCGGTAGCCCTGGAACTGGTCACAACCCAGTTCCAGCAGGGTCTGGAACTGGCGGTGGGTTCCACCCCTTCGGCGAGGGTGAGCAGTCCGAGGACCCGCGCCATCGAGATGGTGGCCTTGGAGGGCGATGGCCAGGGTTCCTGAGGGCGACCGAACCGCCGGTCGGGCCGATCGGCCCAGCACCAATCAAGGCGCTCAGACGCTTGAGCGCAGACTCGATCGCCGCCTGGTGCTGATCACCCTTGGGGTGGCCCTGCTGGCCTCCACATTGATGAGCCTGCTGGCGGTGCTGCTCGTGGTGCTGCTCAGCGGCCGGGATCCGGTGCGCTCCACCACCGCCCTGCAGCGGCAGCTGAGCGTGGCCCTCACCAGCTCCCTGCCGCTGAACGAACTGCGCCGTCGGGTGCAGCTCACCACCTCCGCCGGCGAGGCGGACCTTCCCACTGGCGCTGGAGAGCAGCCGGAACTTCGGCCCGAAGGCCACCCTGCTCACCGTGAAGGATCTGGAGGACTGCCGCACCGCGGCCATCCAGCTCACCCTCACCCTCATCCTGGCGGGGCTGGTGCCCCTGCCCTCTCCAGCGCCGCCCTGCTGTGGCTGGTGCGCCGCCGGGTGCTGCCCGAGCTGATCGCCGAGGCGCATACCGATGAACTCTCAGGTGTCTACAACCGGCGGGCGTTCTGCGAGAAGGCCACCGACCGACCCCGGGCCCATGCGCTGCTGGAGGCGGCCGATGCGGCCCTCTACGTGGCCAAGGACCGGGGCCGCAACCAGGTGGAGGATCTGTCCCGAGATCTGGAATGGCAGGTCAGGGTGGTCTGAGTCCTGCCGTCATTCGGCCGACCTGGTGGGCCGGAGCCTCAGTCGAGCCTCAGATCGAGCGTGACATCCGCCGGCCGGCGACGGCCCTGCCAGGGAAGAGTGCCGGGGTCGAGGGCGGCCACGGCCTCCGCATCCGGCAGGAAGGCCCTGCCGTCGTCGCTGAGATGGAAGCCCAGCAGATCTCCGGGGCCCTCCAGCACCAGGGGCAGGGCCGGCTGGGGATCGATCGCCGGATGCAGACAGGGATGCAGGCGCTGCAGGCGGTAGCGCACCGCCAGGGGCGCGTCGTCGGCGTCGGCAGAGAGAGAGAGGGGCCGACCGCCCAGATGGAGGCGCCAGTCCCGGCGGAAGGCCGGGCTGGCGCTGATCTCGAACCGGCGCAGGGAGCCGTCCACGAAGCGACTGGTGAAGCCTCCCTCCCGCGGGAAATCGCAGATCAGGGGCCAGGGTTCCAGGGCGGTCCGCAGTTCCAGCCGGGCCTCCCCCTGCTGCCAGGCCAGCAGCAGCGGGAAGCGCCAGGCCCAGATCTGCCGGTACGGGGCCGGATCGAGCACCAGGCCGTCGGCCGCCAGGTCCGCCAGGATCGTCTCCAGGTCAGCCCAGAGCTGTCTGGGCAGCAGCATCCGGTCGTGCAGCTCGGGCCCCCAGTCCCGCAGGGCCGGTGGCCGGTGCGCCGGATTCAGCAGGTAGGCCGCCAGGGCGCTCCAGAGGAGGGCCACGGCGGCGCTCCACTCCACCTTGGGCAGGCTCTCCAGGGCCCGGAACTCCACCAGCCCGAGGCAGCCGGCAGGGGTGCCGGGGTTCCAGAACTTGTCGAAGCTGATCTCGCTGCGGTGGTTGTTGCCGCTGCGGTCGGCGTGCAGGTGGCGCAGGGTTTCGCCGATCAGCCAGCGGTGGTCGCTGCCCGGTTCCCCCCGGGCCTCGGCCCGCTCCAGGGCGCCGTAGGCCAGCTCCAGATCAAAGAGCTCGCCGGCAGCCTCGTCCGGCCGGGGGGCCTGGGAGGCGGGTCCGACGCCGTCGCTGCTGAACAGATAGGCCAGGCAAGGATGCTGCTGCCAGTAGCGCAGGATCCCCGCCAACCAGGCAGGCCGCGGGAAGAAGGGATGCTCCGCCAGGCTCGGGCCGCCCCACAGCAGGTGGTTGCCGCCGCCGGTGCCGGCCGGCTGCCCATCGGGTCCAGGTTTCCAGCTGCGCAGTCCCACCCGCTCGCCGCAGCGCTCCAGCTGCTGGAGCCAGTTGCGGTACTCCTCCCATCCCCGGCAGACCGGCAGATTCACCTCGAGCACGCCCGGGTCGGCCGTCAGTCCCAGCACCTGCCAGTGCCCGTCGGCGTCCGCGGGCAGCATGCCGCTCAGACCCGGCGGCCTCAGCCCCGCCAGGGTGTCCGCCACGGCCTGCAGCAGCACCTCCAGCGGGCGCCGCAGCAGAGGCGGCAGGAACAGCTCCCAGCCGTCGGGCCCCAGCTCCAGGGTCAGCACCCGCGCCGCCACCCCTTCGGGCAGGTGCTGCAGCGGCAGCCGCAGCCCCGCCGGGCCCGCCGCCGGACCGAGCACCCGCAGCTCCGGCGCAAGGGGCCAGGCCGCGGCCTCCCAGAGGGGTGGCGCCTCGGGATCGACGTCCGGCTCCCCATCGACGGCATCAAGGGGAGAGGCCCAGGCGCGCCGGTGGGGGTCGAGGGGATCGCGCAGTTCCACAGGGTGGAGGCTCACCCCGAGCCGCGCCCCCAGCCGCTCCAGCCAGGCCACCCCCTGATCCGGGGCCAGGGCCTCTCCCTCATCGCCGTGCTGGCCGGGGGCGGGCCAGCGCACCGGGATGGCGGCCCCCTGTTCCCCCCGGATCAGCCGGAGGGCCCAGCGCGGGTTCACCTCCCCCTCATAGCGCTTGCCGGGGCAGTAAAGCAGGGTGCTGTCGGGCCAGATCTCGCGCTGCAGCTCCCGGGCCAGGGCACGGGCGAAGCCGAGCTTGGTGGGTCCGTCGGCGGTGATGCTCCACTCCAGGCCCTCCGGATCGAAGGGAACGTAGGTGGGCTCGCCGCCGAGGGTGAGGCGGATGCCGGTGGCGGCCAGGCGCTGCTCGGCCGCGCGGGCCACCGGCTCCATCCAGGTCATGCGGGGTGTCGAGAAGGGCGGCCGGTGCCGGTGGAGGAATCGGGGAGGGTCGCTCAGCCGGCAGGCACCGAAACCGGTTCCACCTTCCAGATCCGCTCGGCATACTCGCGGATCGAGCGGTCGCTGCTGAAGAAGCCGCAGCGGGCCGTGTTGAGCACCGCCATGGTGCCCCATCGGCCGGGATCCCGCCAGGCGGCATCCACCTCGTTCTGGGCCCGCCGGTAGTCGCCGATGTCGGCCATCACGCGGAAGGGATCGCTGCCGCAGAGGTTGGCCAGCAGGGGATGGAACAGATCGCGGTCGCCCTCGCTGAAGTGGCCGGAGCCGATCAGGTCGATCGCCTCGCGGGTGGTGGGATCGTTCTCCAGCCAGGGCATCGGGTGGTAGCCCTGCCCGTTCAGCACCGCCAGTTCATCCGCGGTGTGGCCGAACAGGAAGAAGTTGTCGGCCCCCACGCGCTCGCGGATCTCGATATTCGCGCCGTCGAGGGTGCCGATGGTGAGGGCGCCGTTGAGCGACATCTTCATGTTGCCGGTGCCGGAGGCCTCCATGCCTGCGGTGGAGATCTGCTCGGAGAGGTCGACCGCGGGGTAGATGCGGTGGGCCAGCTTGACGCTGAAGTTGGGCAGGAACACCACCCGCAGGCGTCCGTCCATGGCCGGATCGATGTTCACGATCTCGGCGATGCCGACGATCAGGCGGATGATCAGCTTGGCCATCGCATAGCCCGGCGCCGCCTTGCCCCCGAAGATCACGGTGCGGGGAGGCAGATCCTCCCCGGCCCGCAGGCGCAGGTAGCGCTCCACCACCTGCAGGGCGGCGAGGTGCTGGCGCTTGTACTCGTGGATGCGCTTCACCTGCACGTCGAACAGGGAGGCGGGATCGACCAGCACACCCGTGTCGTGGCGGATCGTGGCGGCCAGCCGCTCCTTCGCCTGCTCACGCACGGTCATCCAGCGCTCGAGGAAGGCGGGGTCGGACGCCCGGCTTTCCAACCCCGAGAGCAGATCGAGGTCGCGGCGCCAGCCCTCGCCGATGCTCTCGTCGAGCAGGGCGGCCAGCGGGGGATTGGCCACCGCCAGCCAGCGCCGGGGCGTGACGCCGTTGGTGATGTTGCCGAAGCGTTCCGGCCAGAGGCGGGCGAAGTCGGCGAACAGGTGGTTGCGCAGCAGCTGGCTGTGCAGTTCGGCGACCCCGTTCACCTGATGGCTGCCCACCACCGCCAGATGGGCCATGCGCACCTTGCGCTGGGGGCCTTCCTGGATCAGCGAGAGCCGCTCCAGCACCTCGGGCTGGCCGGGGTAGCGGAGCCGCACCGTGCGCAGGAAACGGGCGTTGATCTCGAAGATGATCTCCAGCTGGCGCGGCAGCAACTGCTGGAAAAGCTCCAGGCTCCAGCTCTCGAGGGCCTCCGGCAGCAGGGTGTGGTTGGTGTAGCTGATCGTCTGGGTGGTGATGCTCCAGGCCGTGTCCCAGTCGACGCCGTGCTCGTCCATCAGCAGCCGCATCAG
>JBJTUJ010000309.1:0-3377 GCA_046080685.1 Cyanobium sp.
CGTCGAAACAGCGCCAGTAGAGAAAGGGGTTCAGATAGATGGTCTTCCCCGCCAGCACGATCGTGTCCTGCTGCAGGCGGCGCTGCAGCTGGGATTCGGTGTCAGTGCCAGTGGTGCCGGTGGGGGCGCCGGTGGCGGTGGAGGCGGGGGTCACGGCGGAGCGGTTCCGGCGGGCCCTGATGGTATCGGGGCGGTCCGGGGGCCGCCAGGGTGGGCGGCGGACCCTATTCCCACTCGATCGTGCCGGGGGGCTTGCTGGTGATGTCAAGCACCACGCGGTTGACCCCCTTGACCTCGTTGACGATGCGGTTGGAGATGGTCTCGAGCAGGTCGTAGGGCAGGCGCGACCAGTCAGCGGTCATGCCGTCCTCGGAGGAGACGCAGCGCAGCACCACCGGATAGGCATAGGTGCGCTTGTCGCCCATCACCCCAACGCTGCGCACGGGGAGGAGAACGGCGAAGGCCTGCCAGATCTCGTCGTAGAGCCCGGCCTCGCGCACCTCCTCACGCACGATCCAGTCCGCGTCGCGCAGGATGTCGAGCTTCTCGGCACTTACCTCGCCGAGGATGCGGATCGCCAGGCCGGGGCCCGGGAAGGGATGGCGGCCCACGATCTCCTGGGGCAGGCCGAGGCTGCGGCCCAGCTTGCGCACCTCGTCCTTGAACAGGCGGCGCAGCGGTTCCACCAGTTTGAACCGCAGGTCCTTGGGCAGGCCGCCCACGTTGTGGTGGCTCTTGATCTTCACGGCCACCCGCTCGCCGGTCTTGGGGTCGATGTTGGTGCCGGCCGACTCGATCACATCCGGATACAGCGTTCCCTGGGCGAGGTAATCGAAGGGACCGAGCCGCTTGCTTTCCTCCTCGAAGACGCGGATGAATTCGGTGCCGATCAGCTTGCGCTTCTCCTCCGGATCGGAGACGCCGGCAAGCTTGCCGATGAAGCGCCGGCGGGCATTGATGTATTCCACGTTGATGTGGAACTTCCTGTCGAAGAAGTCCATCAGGAACTCGGGCTCGCCCTTGCGCATGAAGCCCTGGTCGATGAACATGCAGGTGAGCTGATCGCCGATCGCCCGGTGCAGCAAGAAGGCCAGCGTGGAGGAATCAACGCCGCCCGAGAGCGCCAGCAGCACCCGTTTATCGCCCACCTGGGCCCGCACGTCGGCGATCGCCTCATCGATGAAGGCGGCGGTGGTCCAGTCGGGGGCGCAGCCGCAGATGTGATAAACGAAATTGCGGATCAGGGCCATACCGCACTGGGAGTGCACCACCTCCGGGTGGAACTGCACGCCGTAGAGACTGCGCCCGTGGTGAGCCACCACCGCTTCCGGCGTGTTCTCGGTGTGGGCGAGACGCACGAAGCCATCCGGCAGGCGATCCACGGAATCGCCATGGCTCATCCACATCGTCGAACCGTCGTCGACGTTGGTGAGCAGGTCGGTCGGATCATCCACATAGAGCGGCGCCTTGCCGTATTCGGCCCGGCCTGCGGCCACCACCGATCCCCCCAGCTGCTGCACCATCAGCTGCATGCCGTAGCAAACGCCGAGCACCGGGATGCCCAGAGTCCAGATTTCCGGATCGCACACCGGAGCCCCCGGTTCGTACACCGAACTTGGCCCGCCGCTGAGGATGATGCCCTGCGGTGCGAGGGCCCGCAGGTCGTCGGCGGTGGTGGTGTAGGCCATCACCAGGGAGAACACCTCCGTCTCGCGCACGCGCCGCGCGATCAGCTCGGAGTATTGGGAGCCGAAATCCAGGATGACGATGGCCGGATGGCGGGAGGACCCGCTCGCCGCATCGCGCACTGCAGCAGAGGAAGAGGTGGCGGAGGGAGCGGTCTGGGTCATAGGGCGGCGCCACGCTGTCTTCACCCTACGGCGCACCGCCCAGGGCCTCCAGCAGGGGCCCGCCGACCGGTCCTGCGGCCCGGATGCGGCGGCCGCGGTCGAAGAGCACGGCTCCCACCGCCATGCCGCTCTCGCCGTGGTTGGCCAGGTAGTCACGGCTGCGATCCTCGATGGTGGCGGCCAGGCGTCGCCGCAGCCGCTCCGCCCGTTCGGCATCAGCCGCCTCGAGCCCGGCGAGGGCCGCCTCCACGGTGGGGGCGGCATGCAGATCCACTAGGGCTTTCCCCGTGAGTCCCTCCAGGGCTGCCAGGGCGGTGAGCACCTCGGCCCGGCCGTCGGCCAGGTGGTGGTGGGTGTGGAAGATCCCGCCCGCCAGCTTCACGAGCTTGCCCTGCACGCCGAACAGCAGCAGCCGCCGCACCCGGTGCTGGGCGGCGGCCACCAGCAGCGGCCCGAGCCAGTTGCCGGCTTTGAGCAGGAGTGCGGGGGGCAGACCGCAGCGGGGGGCCAGGTCGAGCCCGTTCTCGCCGATGACCAGCACGAGATCGCCGCCGAAGCCGGGGGCCGCCGCCCGGGCCGCCAGCTCGGCCAAAGCCTGGCCGAGCTGATCGGGATCGGCGCCGGCCTGCACCTCGGCCCGGGTGCCGATCAGGGCCAGCCCGTCCACCACCCCGAAGGCGGCGTTGCTGGTGCGCTCGGCCAGCACCCGGCCGGCCGGCAGCACCACCTTCAGCCGCAGCCCGCGGCCGGGCGGCAGCAGCGGACACAGATTCGCCTGCAGCAGACGGCGGGCGAAGTCCGAAAGGCAGACGTCGCCGCCCTCGGCCCGCACCCCCACCCCCTCGCCCGCCTCGATCCGCAGGGGATCGGCGCCGACGGCGGCGGCCGGGGGGGCCTGCCAGCGGGCGAGCACCCACACCACCAGCCCGCGGGTGAGATCGAGCCGATCGCCCGGATCGCACACCGCCTCGCCCAGGGCCCAGCCATCGGCCAGCAGCGCCGCCGCCCGCACCGCCACAGGCTGGGGGCCGGGCGGCTCCAGCAGTTCGAGCGGCCGCTGCGGATCGAAGGGCTCCCCGAGCAGGGCACCGAGAGCGGCCCGGGCCGCCGCGGCCAGCCACACGGGCAGGGTGTAGCCCGCGGGCCCGTGATCAGGCGGCGCCACCGGCTCCTTCGGGGCGGAAATGTCCATCGGCAGGGGTGGTGCGGCAGGGCCGTTTTTTATGGTGGTCGATTGCGCTGCCGCCGCCCGGCCGGCACCGCCCGCCTTCCGCGCCGCTCCCACCATGCAGGACAAGCTCACCCTGATGATCCCCGGCCCCACGCCGGTGCCGGAAACGGTTCTGCAGGCGCTGGCGCGCCATCCGATCGGCCACCGCAGCGCCGACTTCCAGAAGATCGTCAAACGCACCACCGCGCAGCTGAAGTGGCTGCATCAGACCAGTGGCGACGTGCTGGTGATCACCGGCAGCGGCACGGCCGCGATGGAGGCCGGCATCGTCAACACCCTCAGCCGCGGCGACCGGG
>JBJTUJ010000310.1:0-8240 GCA_046080685.1 Cyanobium sp.
CAAGCTGCTCGAGCCGCCGCCGCACCCGGGCCAGGGCCTCCGTCAGCGGCGGGGGCAGCTCCTCCAGCAGGGTCAGGGGCAGGGGCCGGTCGGGAACCATGGCGACGATCCTGGCAACTCCCCCGCAGTTGCGGCGGCAACGGCGGCAGCAGCAGCGGCGCTGGAGGCCTCCCGCTCGGGCGGCGCTCGATAGCATCCAGGTTCGCCCCCCCGGCCGATGACGCCAGCAGCAGCACCCAGACGCCCCAACGGGGCACCGGTCGCGGCATCGGCATCCGCACCGCCGCCGGCAGCGACGAGCGCGCCCATGGCCAGCTGCACGTCTACGACGGTGATGGCAAAGGCAAGAGCCAGGCGGCTCTGGGGGTGGTGCTGCGCACGATCGGCCTGGGCATCTGCGAGCAGAAGCGCACCCGCGTGCTGTTGCTGCGCTTCCTCAAGGGCCCGGGGCGCTCCTACGACGAGGACGCGGCGATCGAGGCCCTCCAGCAGGGTTTTCCGCATCTGATCGACCAGGTGCGCACGGGCCGCGGCGATTACTTCGGCGCCGACGAGGCCACGGTCTTCGACCGGCAGGAGGCGCAGCGGGGATGGGACATCGCCAAGGGGGCCATCGCCAGCGACCTCTACTCGGTAGTGGTGCTCGACGAACTGAACCCGGTGCTCGACCTGGGCCTGCTCGACACCGCCGAGGTGGTGCGCACCCTGGCCGCACGGCCGGCCGGCACCGAGGTGATCTGCACCGGGCGCGGTGCGCCGCGGGAGCTGGTGCAACTGGCCGACCTCCACTCGGAGATGCGCGCCCACCGGCGGCGGCTGCCGGAGGACGAAGGCCAGGTCCTGGGGATGGAGGCGCGTGGGGAACGGGGCCTCGACGGCATCGAGATCTATACGGGCGAGGGCAAGGGTAAGAGCACCAGTGCCCTGGGCAAGGCCCTGCAGGCGATCGGGCGCGGCATCAGCCAGGACAAGAGCCACCGGGTGCTGATCCTGCAGTGGCTGAAGGGCGGCAGCGGCTACACCGAGGACGCCGCCATCGCCGCCCTGCGGGAAAGCTACCCCCACCTGGTAGACCACCTGCGCTCCGGGCGCGATGCGATCGTGTGGCGCGGCCAGCAGCAGCCGATCGACTACGTGGAGGCGGAACGGGCCTGGGAGATCGCCCGTGCCGCGATCCAAAGCGGCCTCTACAAAACCCTGATCCTCGATGAGCTCAATCCCACGGTGGATCTGGAGCTGCTGCCGGTGGAGCCGATCGTGCAGACGCTGCTGCGCAAGCCGGCGGAGACCGAGGTGATCATCACCGGTCGCTGCAAGACGCGGCCGGCCTACTTCGACCTGGCGAGCGTGCACTCCGAGATGGTGTGCCACAAGCACTACGCCGAGCGGGGTGTCGACCTCAAGCGCGGGGTCGACTACTGAGCGATCACCCCTCGTCGGGAGCCAGTTCCTGCTCCTCGAGCATCTCCACCTCCTCGGAGGCGATGAAGCGACCCAGCAACAGGCCCACCAGCAGGGCGACGTAGAGGGTGCTCGCCACGCTGAGCAGAATCACGAAGCGCTCACCGATCGCGTTGGTCGGCACCACGTCGCCCAGGCCCAGGCCGGCGATGGTGACGAAGCTGAAGTAAATGAGGCGGTCGAGCAGCACCTGATGGCTGGCGGCGGCCCCGAGGCTGAAGCTGCCGGGCACGACCTGCTGCGTGGCGGTGGCGAGCACGCCGCCGGTGAGGCCGAGGAGCACATAGCCCGCCGCGGCACCGGCCATCACCTTGCCGTTGACCCGCGGCACCCGCGCCAGCACATGCACCAGCCTCATCGACGTGCCCACGAAGAAGGCGCTCAGCAGCACCATCTCCAGGGGGCGGAAGATCCCCGGAGGCCAGCCGCCCAGCACCACCGGCAGCCAAAGCCCCAGCCCCGCCGTCAGACCGGTGCCGAGGAACAGTCCCTGGCGCAGGCGGGCAGAGGCCGGCGAACCCATCGCCGGCAGGGTGACGATCGCCTGCAGGATCAGCAGATTCAGAAGCAGGGCAAGCAACCCCCGACCCTGCCGGCCCTGCTGCGCCGTGAAGGGCATCAGCAGGATCGGCAGCAGGGCCGTCAACAGCAACGGCAGGAACCTGTTCTCGAGGGCGAGCAGCCGACGGGCTTGCTTGCGGCGGCGCTGCAGCCACCGCTGCCTTGCGGGGGAAAGGGGCTCAGTAGCGCGGAACGGCAGGATCCACCTCCTGGCTCCAGGCGTCGATGCCGCCGGACACGTTCACCCCTTCGATGCCGTGGCGGCCGAGGGCGATCAGGGCCTTGGCCGAGCGCCCACCCAGCTTGCAGTGCACATACAGCTTCTTGCCCCTGGCCAGCTGGCGCACGTCCTCGATCGCCTCGCCGCTCTCGATCCGGTCGAGGGGCATCAGCACGGAGCCGGGGATCACGGCGATCTCGGCCTCCTGGGGGTTGCGCACGTCGAGCAGGAGCACATCCTCGAGGCGGCCGTCGATCACGGTCTTGAGTTCGGCCACGGTGATCGCGGGCACGGCACCGGCCTCCTCCTGTCCGGGAGGGGTGCCGCCCACACCGCAGAACTCCTGGTAATCCACCAGCCCCTCGATGACGGGCCGCTCGGGGCTGGGCCGCAGCCTCAGCTCGCGGAAGCTCATCTTCAGCGCATCGAACAGCAGCAGCCGGCCGCTGAGGGTGGTGCCGATCCCCGTGATGATCTTCACCGCCTCGGTGGCCTGGATCACGCCGATGATCCCCGGCAGCACGCCCACAACGCCGCCCTCGGCGCAGGAGGGCACCATGCCCGGCGGCGGCGGCTCGGGGAACAGATCCCGGTAGTTCGGGCTTTCCGCATCCAGGTTGAACACCGTGGCCTGGCCCTCGAAGCGAAAGATCGAGCCATACACGTTCGGCTTGCCCAGCAGCACGCAGGCGTCGTTCACCAGGTAGCGGGTGGGGAAGTTGTCGGTGCCGTCGCAGACGATGTCGTACGGCCGGATGATCTCCAGGGCGTTCTCGCTGGTGAGCGCCGTTTCGTAGAGGTCCACCTGGCAGTGGGGGTTGATCTCCAGGATCCGGGCCTTGGCGGATTCGATCTTGGGTTTGCCCACCCAGCTGGTGCCGTGGATCACCTGCCGCTGCAGGTTGGAGTGATCCACCACGTCGAAATCGACGATGCCGATGCGCCCCACGCCGGCGGCCGCCAGGTAGAGCAGCAGCGGCGAGCCCAGGCCGCCGGTGCCCACGCACAGCACGGAGGAGGCCTTGAGCCGCTTCTGCCCCTCCATGCCCACCTCCGGGAGGATCAGGTGGCGGGAGAAGCGGGCCACCTCGTCGGGACTGAGCTGAACGCCGCTGGTGTCGGGAGGGAGCATGGGATCGGTGGGCAACCCGGCGCCTCCGACCGGCGGCGACGCCTCAATCCTCCATTCTCCATGGCAGCGGCCGGGGTGGGCCGTCCTCAGGCAACCACCAGCAGGCCAGCTCCGCATCCCCCTGGACTGAGCAGCCGCGGATCAGCATCAGGGCCGGAGCCACGGTGAGGGCCCGGTCGGTGGCGGAGGGCACCGGCTCAGCCGCTGGGTGGCTGTGGGCCGAACCCAGGAGCAGCAGCAGCCCATGGCCGCGCCCCCACTTCTGGGCGTGGAGCTGCTCCAGCGGATCCACCGCGAAACGGTGATCCCGTTCCGCCCGTGGTTCCCACACATTCAGGCAGGGCCAGATCCGCTCGATCCGCCACAGCCCAGCCTCACGCCGGCCGAGCAGCAGGGCGCAGCCCTCTTCCGGTGCCGGCAGGGCGAGCAGGTGATGGAGCAGCGTCAGGGAGCTCGGACGGAGGTGAATCGCCTCTGGCGTGATCTCGGCCACAGCAGGTACCTTAGGCAGTGTTGCAAGTCCGGCTTTCTCCATGAGCGATCTCAGCACCGAAGCCAAGGAGACAGCGGACAAGGCCGCCGAGGCAGTTGAAGATGCCGGCTTCGATTTCCAGCAGCGCTACGGCGAGGTGATCGGCAAGGTCAACGAAACCCTCGACAAGGTCGACTGGGGCCAGATGGGCAAGGTGGGCAAGGCCGCGGGCATCCTGCTGGCGGTGATCGTGGCCCAGATCCTGATCAAGGGCGTGCTCGACACCATCAACCTGCTGCCGATCGTGCCGGGGCTGCTCGAGCTGCTCGGCCTGGTGGTTGTGGGCAAGTGGAGCTGGGACAACCTCACCACCAGCGAGAAGCGCTCCGCCGTGGTGGACAAGGTCCAGACCATCAAGAAGGAGTATCTGGGCTGATCCCGGACCCACCGCTGCTTCCCGCCCCCAAGGGGGCATTTTTTTGCAGCCATCACCCGGGCGGCTGGCTGAGCAGGCTGGCGATGCAGGCCCGGGAACGGGCCACATAGCCGCCCCCGAACAGCTGAGCGTGGTTGAGCAGATGGTACAGGTTGTAGAGATCCACACGGCTGCGGTGGTCGAGCGGCAGGGGCCATTCGCGCTGATAGCCGGCGAAGAAGGCCGCGGGGAAGCCCCCGAACAGGCGGGCCATCGCCAGATCAACCTCCCGGTCGGCCCGATGCACCGCAGGATCGAACACCGTGCCGGCAGCCCCCGCCAGCAGGGAGGCGTTGCCGCTCCAGAGATCGCCATGCACCAGGCAGGGTTCGGCCCCGTGGCCCGCCAGCCAGCCAGGCACAAGCTCAAGAAGCTGCTGGGCGCCGGGCAGATCGACGCCGCGGCGGGCCAGCTCCTCCAGCTGGGCCCCCAGCCGCCGGCTGGCGAAGAACGCGCCCCAGTCGTCGCACCAGTCGTTGATCTGGGGGGTGGAACCGATGACGTTGGCCTGCCCCCAGCCGAAGGCGTCCGGCCGATCCTGCGGGGCCAGGGAACCCTCGAGGCTGCGGCGATGCAGACGGGCCAAGGCGGCGCCAAGGGCACCCCAGTCGCCACCGCCACCGAGGTTCAGCCAAGGGAGCACCAGCACCGCCAGATCGCCGCTGAGCCCCAGGGCCAGCGGTTCCGGCACCAGCAGGCCCGTGTCGGCGGCCGCCCGGGCCAGGGCGCGAAGGCCGTCAGCCTCCGCCTCCAGCAGCGGCAGCAGATCGGGGGGGCTGGTCTTGGCGAACAGGCGGGCGGGCTGGCCCTGGCGCGGGGCGGCCAGCTCCAGGCACCAGGCCTGGTGGATGCAGCCTCCGCCCACCGGCTGCCGCTGGGCCAGTGCCACCCCCAGCCGCTCCTGCAGCCATGGGGCGAGGGGATCGGCGGCAGGCGGCATCACACCGGGATCAAACCCGCCCCAGCCTGACGCCTCGCGGTGGCCGCGTGCCGGTTGCCACCATGCGCCCATGGCACCGGAACCCCCTCTCGACGTGGCCGTGGTGGGAGCCGGAATCGCCGGCCTCACCGCGGCGGCCCTGCTGGCCCGCGAAGAACTTCGGGTGGAGGTGCTGGAGGCCCACGGCCAGAGCGGCGGCTGCGCGGGCACCTTCAGCCGCGGGCCCTACATCTTTGATGTGGGCGCCACCCAGGTGGCTGGCCTGGAGCTGGGCGGAGTCCACGAGCGGCTGTTCCGCCACCTCGGGGTGGCGGCGCCGCCCGCCACCCCGCTCGATCCCGGCTGCGTGGTCGACCTGGCGGATGGGCAGGCGCCGGTGCGGCTGCATCGCGATCCCGGGGCCTGGCGGGCGGAGCGGGAGCGGCAATTTCCCGGCAGCGCAAGGTTCTGGGATCTTTGCGCCGCGATCCACCGGGCCAGCTGGGCCTTCGCAGGCCGCGATCCGGTGCTGCCGCCCCGCTCCCTCTGGGATCTGGGCCAGCTGCTGGCGGCCCTGCGGCCGGCCAGCCTGGCCAGCGGTCTGCTGACCACCGTCACCATCGCCGACCTGCAGCACCTCTGCGGCTGCGCCGACGGGCCGGTGGGGGCGAGGCTGCGCCGCTTCCTCGACCTGCAGCTCCGTCTCTACTCCCAGGAACCGGCCGACCGCACGGCCGCCCTCTACGGCGCCACCGTGCTGCAGATGGCCCAGGAACCCCTGGGCCTCTGGCATCTCGAGGGCTCGATGCAGGCCCTGAGCACCACCCTGGAGCAGGCGCTGACCCAGGCCAGGGGCCTTCTGAGGCGGCGACACCGGCTGGAGCGGCTGCACCCCCCGGAGCGGCCGGGCGACCCCTGGCGGCTGGAGGGCCAGGCCGCCGCCGGCCGTCGCTTCCTGCTGCAGGCCCGGGAGGTGGTGCTCACCCTTCCCCCCCAGAGCCTGCCCGCCCTGCTGGGGGACGCCATCCCGACGGGCTACCGGATGCGCCTGGAGAGCCTCAGCGATCCCAGCGGGGCGCTGGTGTTCTACGGGGCGGTGGAACGCCGGCGGTTGCCGGCGGACGTGGCTCCGCACCTGCAGCGGGACTGGGACGATCCCGGCCCGCTGTTCGTTTCGGTGAGTCGGGAGGGGGATGGGCGGGCGCCGGCCGGGCAGGCCACGGTGATCGCCAGCGTGTTCACGGCCGCCAGGCCCTGGTTCGGCCTGGAGAAGGCCGTCTATCAGGAGCGCAAGCGGACGGCCGAGGCGGGCATCCGCCGGGGCCTGGAGAGGCTGCTGGGCGTGAAGCCAAACGACTGGAGCCACGGTGAGCTGGCCACACCCCGGGGCTTCGAGCACTGGACCGGCCGACCCTTCGGCTTCGTTGGGGGGCTGGGGCAGGCTCCCGGCCGCTTCGGCCCCTTCGGCCTGGCAAGCCGCACCCCCCTGGCCGGCCTCTGGCTCTGCGGCGATTCGATCCACCCCGGCGAAGGCACCGCCGGCGTGAGCCTCTCGGCCCTGATGGCCTGCCGTCAGCTCCTGCAGGCTCGCGGCAGGACCTGGCGCTGGCGGGACCAGACCCCAACCTGAGAGGCTGGGGGTACCCCTTCGTACGCCGATGTCCCCCTCCGCCCGTGCCCTGGTGGCACCCAAGGCCGCCCCGTCGGATCGACGGCGCCGAACACCCGAGCCCGACCAGGGGAGCCGGGGCTTCGGGGCGGGCGGACGCCGGGAGAAGGCCACAGCCGGTGGCAAGGGCCGCAAGCGGCGGGGTTCGGGCCTGAGCGCCGCCGACCGCTCCCCCCTGGGCCGCAGTCCGGATCTGGCGGCGCTCGAGGCCCGCGCCAGGCTGGGGCTGGCGCTGGCGGGGCGCCTGTGCGAGGGCGACGTGAACCGGGCCTGGAAGCGGGCAGCCGGCGAACACCACCCCGATCGCGGTGGGCTGCACGACACGATGCAGGCGGTCAACGCGGCCCGCGACCTGCTGCTCGGCCGGGGGATCGAGGCCTGAGTCAGCCCCCGGCCAGCACCGGCGGCGGGGCACTGGCGGGGAAGAGGGCCAGGTAGGCGGTCACCCCGATCGGCCGGGGCTGGTCGTAGCCCACGGGCAGCCAGAGGTCGCCGGCGGCCGAAGCGAAGTGGACCTCCCAGTGATAGAAGCCGCGGAAGGCAAGCGGATCCTCCCGGAGCAGGTCGGCGTAGAGCAGCACCGCCTCGCCGTAGTGGTCGCTGTTGTTGTAGCCCCACAGCCCTTTGCGGATGTCCTTCAGCCCCCCGCGGCGCACCAGGTAGCGGGCGGCGGCATGGATGGCGGTGCGGGGATCGCGGATGTCCCCCCCCTTGCCGATGCCGGGCTCGGCCCAGGTGGTGGGCAGGAACTGCATCGGCCCGCGGGCATCGGCCACCGACACGCCGTCGATGCGGCCCATGCCCGATTCCACCAGGTTCACCGCCGCCAGCACCTGCCAGGGGATGCCGGTGGCGGCGGAGGCTTCCTTGTAGTAGCGGAGAAGGTTCTCGGGGGGTTCCGGGGAGATGATCCGCCAGGCGGGCACCACGGCTGCCTTCTGGCCCCGGTGCATCGCCAGGAACTCGCGCCGGGCGGCCAGGTGCCGGTCGAAGACCGGCCGCCAGCGCTTGCTCAGATGGGGACGCACCTGGGCGGCCAGGGCCGGCTGGCGCGAGAGGGTTCGGTAGATCACCTGCTGCTGATGACCCAGGGCCGGCAGATCGGCCTCCGGGGTGGACGGGGCGCGGACCAGCTCCTCCACCTGGGCCAGAAGGCTGGCGATCGCGGCTGGATCGGTGGGCACCAGGGGATAGTGGCGGCCGTCGGCGGCCCGGGGCAGGGCCGGATCGGTGGGCAGCAGGGCGGCAGCCGGCGGAGGCGGCAAGGGCTCGGCGACTGGTGCCTCGGGCGGAGTGATCTGCAACTGCGACTCCGCCGCCGTGGCCCCCGC
>JBJTUJ010000311.1:0-11343 GCA_046080685.1 Cyanobium sp.
CGCCGCACAACCATGGCCAGCCTCGACGGCAAGATCATCGTGGGCAGCGAAGAGTGGTGCAGTTTTCCCGATGCGGGATTGCCCGCCATCAAGGCCCGGGTCGACTCCGGTGCCGCCACCTCCGCCCTGCACGCCATCAACATCCTCCCCTTCGAGCGGGAGGGGTGCACCTGGGTGAGCTTCGAAGTACATCCGCTCCAGGGCGACCGTTCGGTGGTGGTACGCCATGAGGCCCCCGTGCTCGCCCAGCGGGAGGTGCGCAACACCAGCGGAGCGGTGGAGACCCGCTACGTGATCCGCGAACGCCTGGTGCTCGGGGAGCAGAGCTGGGCTGTGGAGCTCACCCTCTCAAATCGCGACGCGATGGGCTACCGCATGCTGCTCGGCCGCCAGGCCATGGTGGGCCGGATCCTGGTGGACCCGGCCGGCAGCCATCGCCTTCGCGAGATCAGCGCCGAGGAATGCCGCGCCCTCTATGCCCACGCCCAGAAGCGCAAGGACGGACTGCGCATCGTGCTGCTGGCCAGCAATCCCAAGCTCTACAGCAACCGCCGCCTGCTGCTGGCCCGGGCCCTGGTGCACGATCCCGCGGTGCTGGTGCTCGATGAGCCCACCAACGGCCTGGATCTCAAGGCCAAGCACCAGATCCTCGAGATCCTGAGGGATCTGGCCCGCAGTGGCACCACCCTGCTGCTGGTGACGCACCAGATCGAGGCGATCCTGCCGGAGATCCAGCGGGCCGTGCTGCTGCGCGAGGGCCGGGTGGTGGGGGATGGCCCGGTGAGCGACCTGCTGCAGGACGGCCCGCTCAGCGCCCTGTTCGACACCCCCCTGCAGGTGTGCCAGGCCAACGGCTACCGCCAGGTGGTTCCCGCCGCCTGAGGGCGCATGCGGTGATCGCCCACCCCCTGGCGCTTCGGCCTCGCCATAGTGGAGGGAACGGCCGCCGGCCGGGAGTGGCCCATGTGTTTCTCCGCCAGGGCCAGCTTCAGTGCTGCCGCCCTGCTGCTCCCCCTCGGTGCCGTGGCGGTGCGGCACGTGCTGAGGGAGCCAGGCGCCTCCTTCCGGTTGCCCCTGGCCCTCACGCCCCTGCTCTTCGGCCTGCAGCAGGCCACAGAAGGGTTGGTGTGGCTGGGCCGCGGCGGGGATCCCATGGGCTCCGCCGCCCGGTTGCTGCCGGCGGCCAGCGTGGTCTACCTGTTCTTCGCCTATGGCCTCTGGCCCGGCTGGATGGGCTTCATTGCCCTGCGCTGGGGCGATGGCGGGCGTGGCAGGCACGAGCATCGCTGGCTCATCGGAGCCATCGCGGCGGGTGTTCTCTACGGCCTGCTGCTCTGGCTCCCCCTGGTGCTCGATCCACCGGGCGCCATCCCCACGGTGCTGCAGGGCTCTCTCCATTACCCCGTGCCGCAGCTGCTGCCTGACTCCATCGGCCGATGGGTCGGCCCGCCGCTCTATGCCGCGCTGATCGCCGTTCCCCTGCTCCTGCCCCGGGGCGAGCTGAGGGGGTTCGGACTGAGCGTGCTGCTGGCCTTCGTTCTCGTGCAGGTGGGCTGGGCTTCCGCCTTGCCTTCGGTGTGGTGCTTCTTCAGCGCCGTGCTTTCGCTGCAGATCGTGTGGCTCGTGACGCGCCCACGGCCGCTTCCAGGGCCGGAAGCTTGCAGAGGAACCTCCTGAGAACCACGCGACCCGAAACGATCCCCATTGGTAGCCAAGCGCACTTTTCTTCAGCGACCCGCCTCCATAGCGTCGTCGTCACGTCCCTCTGCCCTGCCTGCCCCCCATGAGCCGCCCGCCCACCGAGTTCCTCTGCCTCTCCAACCCCGCTGCCCCCTATCGCGGCACCTGGCATCTGTTTCATCACGCTGAAGGCGACTTCGTCGCCACCCACACCACCTTCCGCGGTGCTCCCACCGGCATCGGCTGCACTCTCGAGCAGCACAGCCTGCCGTCGCGCCAGCACCTGCGCCGCTTCACCCGCCATCTCCTCTGCCATGGCTGGGGCGTGCAGACCCACGACGACCGCTATTCCCTCCTCTGGCAGGGCAGCGGCGCGGAAGTAGCCCTCGGCTGACCCCGGCAGAACGTCTGCCTAGCGTGCCCGCAGAGGGATCCCGACGCTCTGATGCCCCGTCGGGTGATGCCATGACGACCCTCCCCGATCTGTCCACCACCTGGCTGGGGCTGCCCCTGCGCAGCCCGCTCGTCGTGGGGGCCGCCGCCCCCCTCAGCGAAGACCTCGACGATCTGCTGCGGCTTGAGGAGGCCGGCGCCGCCGCGGTGGTGCTGCATTCGCTGTTCGAAGAGCAGATCGAGCACGACCAGCTGGAGCTGTGGCGGGTGGCGATGCAGGGCAGCGACAGCTACGGCGAGGCCCTCAGCTACTTCCCGGAGCCTTCGATCTTCCATGTGGGTCACGATCTCTACCTGCGCCATCTCGAGCAGGCCCGCGCCCGGCTCTCGATCCCTGTGATCTTCAGCCTCAACGGCTTCCGGCCCGGCAGCTGGGTGCGCTTCGCCCGCCACCTCGAGGAGGCCGGCGCCAGTGCCATCGAACTCAACATCTACAGCCTGCCCGCCGATCCCAACGTTTCGAGTGCCGCGATCGAAACCCAGGTGGAGGAGATCGTGGCGGAGGTGCGCGCCGAGGTGCGGCTGCCGCTGGCGGTGAAGCTCGGCCCCTTCTTCACCAACTTCGGTGCCATCGCCCACCGGCTCACCGCCGCCGGCGCCGACGGCCTCACCCTGTTCAACCGCCTCTACCAGCCCGACATTGACATCGAGGAGCTGGAGGTGCGCCCCCAACCTGCTGCTCTCCACCCCTCACGACCTGCGCCTGCCGTTGCGCTGGATCGCCCTGCTCCATGGCCGCCTCGGGGCCGACCTGGCCGCTACCGGCGGCGTGCACCGCGGCAGCGACGTGGTGCGCCTGCTGATGGCCGGCGCCTGATTCGGCCAGGTGGTGGGGGCGCTGCTGCGCCACGGACCCTGCCGGCTGGCCGGCCTGGAGGAGGAGCTGGCCAACTGGCTGCGGGAGCACGATCACGCCACCGCCCGCGAGCTGATCGGCTGCATGAGCCAGGAGCGCTGCCCCGACCCGGCGGAATACGAGCGGGCCCAGTACATGCGCGCCATCCAGACCTTCCGCCCGGGCGATGCCATCCCCTGGCCCAACGCATGAGGGGCCCGCTCAGGCGCCCGTCAGCGGAGCGAGCCGTAGGTAGCGCCTATGCATGATGTGCTGTTCTTCTTATCCTCAGGCCACTGATCCTTAACCACAAGGTTGATGGAAAGTTGAGTTGATGGATCTAGAATTGGATGAATTTCGATCATCCAATAGTGCCCTTCTCCATCCGGATGCTGTCCTGGGTTCCCGCGTCTGCCGCGCGACGTGTCGCCCTTGCTTCAAGCCTGGCAGCCTCCGTGGCTCTTGCGGGGTGTGGGGGGAGCACCACCCTCAACGGGGCGGGAGCTTCGTTCCCAGCGCCGATCTATCTGCGCTGGTTCCAGGAGCTGGCAAGCCAGGGGGTGCGGGTGAACTACCAGTCGGTGGGCTCCGGCGCCGGTGTGCGTCAGTTCCTCGCGCGCACGGTGGATTTCGCCGCCAGCGATGTGCCGATGGAGGCGGAGGAGATCGCCAAGGTGTCCCAGGGCGTGGTGCAGATCCCGCTGACGGCCGGTGCCATCGCCGTGGCCTACAACCTCAAGGGGTGCGAGCTCAAGCTCACCCAGGCCCAGCTGGCGGATGTGTTTCTCGGTCGGATCACCAACTTCAGCCAGCTCGGCTGTGCCGACAAGCCCATCCGGGTGGTGCACCGCTCCGATGGCTCCGGCACCACGGCGAACTTCACCGCCCATCTCAGCGCCGTGAGCCCGGCCTGGAAGGCAGGCCCCGGCAGTGCCAAAACGGTGAAATGGCCCAGCGGGATCGGCGCCAAGGGCAATGAGGGCTTGGCGGCCCAGCTCAACCAGGTTCAGGGAGGGATCGGCTATGTGGAGGCTGCCTTCGTGAAGGATCCGCTCCAGGCCGCCGCGCTCACCAATGCGGCCGGCCAGTTGGTGAAACCCACCCTCGCCAGTGAACAGGAGGCCCTCGCTTCGATCGACCTGGGTCCCGACCTCATCGGCAGCAGCCCCAATCCGCCCAAGGGCTACCCGATCGTCACCTTCAGCTGGCTGCTGCTCTACAAGAGCGGCAACGGGCCGAATCACGAAGCGCTCACCAAGATGCTCAGCTTCGCCCTCTCCGACCAGGCTCAGGCGATGGCACCGGACCTGGGCTTCATCAGCCTGCCGCCCGAGGTTCTTGTCAAGGCAAGGGCGGCCGTGGACACGATCAAACCCTGACGGGGGGATTCGGATTCGAACACAGAACCATTTGCCGGTGTTCCACGTCACCAGCCGGCTCTCGGATCCCGGCCTGGAATGGAACGCCCAACGGGGATCCCCTGCAGATTCTGGCTGACACCTACACGATCACCATTGATGACGGCCGCAGTTTCACCTGTGCCTCCGATACCTATATCCTCGATGCCGCTGAGGAGCAGGGTATTGAGCTCCCCTATTCCTGCCGTGCCGGGGCCTGCGGCACCTGCGCCGGCAAGATCCTGAGCGGCAGTGTGGATCAATCCGATCAGAGCTTCCTCGACGACGATCAGATCGCCTCGGGATTTGCCCTTCTCTGCGTCAGCTATCCCACCAGCGACTGCAGCATCAAGGCCGAGGTCAAGGACGACCTCTGAGTCAGGGTCAGGGATCCTGCCGTTCCCAGTACTCGCGGAAGCCTGGCAGGGGTTTGGAGCTGATCCCGTAGCGGATCGCCAGCAGCCGCAGCACCGTGATCACGGCGATCGTGATCCAGGCGCCCAGCAACTGGTTGATCGCCAGCCCCTTCACCAGGGCCACGAACAGCAGGCAGCCCAGCAGGGCGAGGGATTCCTCCAGGGTGCCCGGCAGGAACATCGAGGGCTCCCGGCGCATCAGCACATCCCGCAGGATGCCTCCCCCCACCGCGTTCACCACCCCCACCAGCACCACCGCCGGCAGGCTCAGGCCCGCCGCCAGGGCCAGGTTCATCCCTACCACCGCATAGGCCCCCAGACCCATCGCATCCACCAGGGCGAGGATCTGGGGCAGATGCCGCTGCCGCTGGATGCGGGCCCCGGCGATCAGGATCAGCAGGGTGGCCAGGGCGATCAGCAGCAGGTAGCCGCTGATGCGCAGCACCACGGGCGGGCCGTTCTGCAGGAACAGGCCGTCGCGCAGCACGCCCCCTCCGACTGAGGAGACAAAGGCCACCGCCAGGATGCCGGGGATGGCGTAGCCCCTGCGGGCCCCCAGCAGGGCCCCGCTCAGGGCCCAGAGGAAGGTGGCGCCGTAGTCGAAGTAGGGCGGCAGGGTGAAGGGTGCTTCCGGCAGGGGCGGCAGCGGGGGCAGGGCGGCCAGAACGCTCGTCACCAGGACACGCATCAGAGGGTGGGCGGATCAGAGCGGGTGGGCTTCGCCCTCGAACACCACCCCCTTCACGGTGATGTCGCGCAGGCCTTCGGCGCCCACGTCGTAGGGGTCGTCGGCCAGCAAGGCGAAGTCGGCCCGCTTCCCGGAGCGGATCGAGCCGATCTCGTTCTCCTTGCGCAGGATCCAGGCCGCATCGATCGTGATCGCCCGCAGCGCTGCGTGCAGGCTCACCTTTTCCTCGGGGCAGCGCACGTTGCCGTTGATCGTGACCCGGTTGGCGGCGGCCCAGGCGAGGGTGAGCGGGGAGAGGGGTGCCATCGGGCAGTCGGAATGGAGGGCGAAGGGAATCCCCAGACGCTCCAGGATGCCGAGGCGCACCATCTCGGAGCCGCGGTCGTTGCCGAGCCACTGCTCGCTGAACACATCGCTGAGGATGTGGTGGTAGTAGGGGTTGGCCGACACCAGCATGCCCAGCTCCTTCATCCGGCGGCACTGGTCTTCGGAGGTGGAGGCGAAGTGCTCCAGGGTGGTGCGGTGGCCGAAGCGCGGTCTGCGCTCGTGCAGGCGCTGCAGGATGTCGAGGTAGAGGTCGGCGCTCAGATCGCCGTTGATGTGGGCGTGCAGCTGATGGCCCGCCTCCCAGAACACCACCGTGAACTCCTCCAGCACCTCCGGCGGCGCCATCCACTGGCCTGCGTGGCCGTCGACATAGCCGGGGAAGCCCATCTGGGAGAGGCCGCCGAAGATCGCGCCATCCACCTGCAGCTTGAAGTGCCGATCGAGGAACACACGGCGGCTGTTGCCCCGGCTCCACTCCTCCACCTGGGCCAGGGCGTCGGCGGGGCGGATGCCGCGGGCCAGGAAATCCACCGTGGTGGGGGTGAGGATGGCGCGGCAGGGAACCTGGTTGGTCTCGGCCACGTCGCGGATCAGGCCGATCTCCCCCACCGCATCGCCGAAGATGCCGATGCCCATGTCGAGCACGGTGGTGACCCGCGCCTGCTGGCAGAGGCGGAAAAAGGTGCGGATGCCGTTGCCGTAGCGGGCCGGATCGAAGATCACCGGCCCCAGCTTCACCACCAGCGGCTGGGCGCCGTTCTCCCAGAAGTGGCCCCGGTCCCAGTCGCACTCGGGCCGGCCGCGCACCTCCTCCTCCTTCAGATCGAACCACTCCAGGGCCGGGGTGTTGAGGATCAGCTCGTGGAAGGAGCGGTGCCAGAGCACCACCGGCCGATCGGGGAAAAGCGCATCGAGCTGGGGCCGGTACTGATCGCCATGCCAGAGGGGATGGAACCCCCAAACGATGAACGGCACGCTCCAGTCGTCGTGCCTGGCGTAGAGCTCCTTCAGGCGGGTGATGTAGGCGTCGGGGATGGTGGCGCCGGGGAAGCTGCCGCTGGGCAGGGTCCAGTCGTCAGGCGCGAGGAAGGGGAACTGGGTGGTGACCGCCGGCAGCGAGGGGTGCACGTGCGGATCGATGAACCCCGGCAGGAGCACGTCGCCCGCGAAGCGCTCATCGATGGTGTGGGGGAAGGTCTCGAGCCAGGGCTTGAGGCTCTCGAGCGTGCCCACCGCCACGATGCGGCCGCTGGCCACCGCCACCGCCTCGGCTGTGGGCTGAGCGTCGGTCATGGTGCGGATGCGCCGGGCCTTGTAGACGGTGAGGTGCTCGAAGGGGGCCTGGGAAGCGGAGGACATCGGGTGGTGATGGATGGAGGAAGAGCGGAACAACGGGCGGCCCGGGCCTCAGCAAGCTCACGGCTAGCGATGAAGCGGATCAGCGGCCATGGCGGCGGCGGAAGGCGGCGCGGCTTCCGCTCCCGTCTCCTCCGCCAGGAGCTGCCGCAGCCCATCGGCGGTGGCGGCCCCCCGGTGGCCGATCAGCACCAGGGCGCTGCCCCCGGCCAGGGCGCTGCCCGGCGGCGCCGGCTCCCGGCTCCAGCGGTTGCCTACCAGCTGAAACAGATGGGGGCGGATCGGATCGTCCGCCAGCACCACGAAGCCCTTGGCTCGGTGGATCCCCGCCGGCAGGCCGGCGGCGAAGCGCTCCAGCGCGTCGCGGTGGAGCGGGCGTTCGCTTCGGAGGGTCCAGGTCTCGAACCGTTCGCCATGGCGGTGAGCCGCTTCGCCGGGATCGGCCCCGGAGCCCGGCAGGTCATCCGAAAGGGATTTCGGCAGGGCGTCGGCCAGGCCGTCGCCCGGGTGGTGGCCCAGCAGGAGCGCCAGGGGAACATGGCCCCGCACCATCTCCAGCTGCGGGACGCCCGGGGCCAGCGCTTCAAGCACCCCGTGCAGGGCGAGGCGCTGACCGTCGTCGATCAGATCCAGCTTGTTCAGCAGAAGCAGATCGGCCTGGCGCAGCTGGCGCCGCACCACGTCCCCCACGTACTTGTCGGCGGTCTGCCGCTCGATCCGCTCGCCGTCGACCACCACCAGCCGGGCCTCGATCGGGAAGCCGAAGCCCTGGGCCTGCTCGGCCACCCGCAGCGGTTCGGCCACGCCGCTGGCCTCGATCACCACATGGTCGAACTCTGTGGCGCGGGCCTTCACCTGGCCGAGCACCTCGGCGAAGCCGCTCACCAGCGAGCAGCAGAGGCAGCCGTTGGCCAGCTCGATCGTGTCGCCCGCATGGGCGCGCACCAGAGCGGCGTCGATGTTGAGGCTGCCGAAGTCGTTCCCCAGCACGGCGATGCGCAGCCCGCCGGCATCGGCGAGCAGGTGGTTGAGCAGGGTGGTCTTGCCGGCACCGAGGTAGCCGCCGATCACCGTGAACGGGAGCGTCGTGGGGCTCATGGCGTGGAAGCGGGATCGCCGGCCCGTACGGCCGGCTGCTTGACACCGCCCACCACCGTGCCCCAGATGCCGATGTCCCGGATCGCCATCGGCTCCACCTCCAGGGGCGAGGCCTCCAGCACCGTGAAATCTGCGAACTTGCCGCATTCGATGCTGCCCATCAGATGGTCCATGTGCATCTGATAGGCGGCGTCCTGGGTCACGGCCCAGAGCGCGTCGTAGGCGCTGATCTTCTCGTTCTCGCCGAGAATCCGCCCTTTAGGGGTGATGCGGTTCACCGCACACCAGATCACATGCAGGGGGCCCAGGGGCGTGACGTTCGCATCGGAATGGAGCGAGAAGGGAACGCCGAGCCGCTTGGCGGTTCCACAGGGTTCCATCCGATTGGCCCGCTCCGGCCCCATGGTGAGGGCGTGATGCACATCGCCCCAGTACCAGATGTGGTTGGAGAAGATGTTGGCGCAGAGACCGAGGTTCTTCATGCGGCGCAGATGGGCGTGGGTGAGCAGCTGCGCGTGCTGAATGGTGTGGCGGTGATCGAACCAGGGGTTCTGACGCAGGATCCGGTCGATGGTGTCGATCGCCAGATCGATCGTGGCATCGCCGTTGCAGTGCATGTGAATGTTGAGGCCGGCGCGATGGAAGGGCCGCGCCCAGTTCTCGAACTGCTCGGGCACGGTGAGCAGCTGGCCCTGATCCTCCCCGGTGTAGTAACTGGGCCAGTGCATCATCGCCGTCCAGCCCTGGATGGAGCCGTCGAGCACGAACTTCACCCCGGGAAAGTGCAGCTTGTCGGAGCTGTGCCTCGCCTGCAGATCGAGGATCGCCTGGGCCGCCGCCTCCCAGTCGGTGCTGGCCCCCACCAGGGTGGGCGTGTTGTAGATCGTGTCGCGGGAGGGGAAGGCGGGATCGTTGACGACGCGCTCCCAGCTGGCGAGCGACTCCGGGTTCACGAGCACCGTGCCGCCGAGATCACCCACGCAGGTCAGCCCCATCTGCCGGGCCATCCGGCCGAACCCCCAGATGCACTGCTCCGAGCTGATGGCGGCCATGAACGGCAGGAAGGCCGGCTGCGCCAGGGCCATCGCCGGCAGCTCCTGCAGCTCGCCGTTGGGTTCGCCGCTGGCATCCCGTGTCACGCCGATCGTCTTCGCCTCGCGGGTGATGCCGGAGGCCTGCAGCATCGCCGAGTTCACAGTGGCCACATGGCCGCTGGCATGCAGCAGGAAGATCGGCCGGGTGGTCGAGACCGTGTCGAGTTCGGTTCGGCTCAGGCGGGTGCCGGCGAAGTAGATGGGATCGAATCCCACCGTGATCAGCGGGGTCTGGGGGCCTGGGATCTCGCGCTCCAGCCGGCGGAGGTCGCCCAGCAGCGCCTCGATCGACTGCAGTCCGTGCAGCGTTCGCCCATCGGGAGCCTGACGCTCGAAATAGCCCTGATAGGGATAGGTGCCGGTGAGCCCTTCCATCGAATGGGCATGCACCTCGATCATCCCGGGGGTGAGCACCTTGCCGGCGAACGTCTCATCCAGCGTGTAGGGACCCCAGCCCTCCAGGTCTGCGAGGCTGCCGACTCCAAGCACCTTCCCGTCGCGCACGGCGACGTGCGTTCCCTCCGGGTTGGAGGGGTTCATGGTGTGGATCCTTCGGGCGGCGAAGATCTTGGTGTCCGTCTTGGGTTGGGCGGCGAAGAGTGAGAGAGGGCGAGAGGGGGTTCGGAGGGAGCGGCCGGCGGCGCCCGCAGGGCCTGAAGGGCGGCCTCCATCGCCAGTGGATCGAGACTTCCCGGCAGGCCGATGAAGGTGAGGCGGGTGAGCGGTTCCTGCTCCCCCCAGGGCTCGCCTGGTTCCAGCTCCCAGCGGCGACCCACCAGTTGCAGCACGAAGCGGCGGGTGGGGTCCTCATCGAGTATCACGAAGCCCTTGGCCCGCAGCACCCCCTCGGGGAGCTGCGAGAGAAAGGAGCGGAACGCGACGCCGTTCAGCGGTGTCCGCCCCGTGAAGCTCCAGGTGGCGTAGTCGTGGTTGTGGTTGTGGTGATGCCCGTCGTCGTCCGCGCAGGTGGGGTGGGGCTGGACTGGTGGGTCAGCCGGATCGGCAAGCAGCACGGCCAGCGGCAGCCGGGCGCGCTGCACCTCCACGATGGCCAGATCGGCCCGCAGCTGCTTCAGCCATGCGCGCACCTCAAGGAGCCGCTCGGCGCTGATCAGGTCGATCTTGTTGAGCAGCACCAGGTCGGCGCCTTCGATCTGCTGCCGCACCTGGCGGCCCACGAGTCTGTCGGAGCCCCGCTTCACGATGGTGTCGGCATCCACCAGGGTGATCACCCCATGGAGCCGGAAGCCGGGCAGGTGGGCGTACTGGGCAAGCCGCAGGGGATCGGCGACGCCGCTGGCCTCCACCAGCACCCACTCCGGAAGCGGTGAACACTCCGGCAGCGACAGGATCGCCTGCAGGAAGCCCTCGGCCATCGAGCAGCAGATGCAGCCGTTGCTGAGATTGATGCGGTTGCCCTCCCGCTGCTCGATCAGATCGGCATCGATGTTGAGGGCACCGAAATCGTTCACGAGCACGGCGAAGCGGATGCCTTCCGCCTCGTGCAGGATGTGGTTGAGCAGGGTGGTCTTGCCGGCGCCGAGGTAGCCGCCGATCACCGTGACCGGGAGGGGTGTGGAGCTCATCGGGGCTCAGGCGGCGGCTACGGCGCGGTAGACGCTCTTCCCTTCCTTGAACGTCTCCACCACGGCGATGTTTAGGATGTCGGCGGAGGGAACGGCGGTGGGATCGGCATCGAGGATCAGCAGATCGGCGAGCTTGCCGGGCTCGATCGTGCCCTTCTCGCCTTCTTCGAGGATCTGCCAGACCGCATAAATCGTGAACGCCTTAAGGGCCTGCAAGGGGCTGACGCGCTCCGCCGGGCCGATCACCTCACCCTTGCGTGAAAGCCGCTCCACCGCCGTGGACACCATCCGCATCGGTTCCACCGGCGTGACCGAGAAGTCGTTGTGGTTGGAGCAGTGCAGCCCCTTGGCGACGGCCGAAGCCATCGGGCTGAGGAAGTAGGCCCTCTCGCGGCCGAGGTTCTCCACGTGCA
>JBJTUJ010000312.1:0-11997 GCA_046080685.1 Cyanobium sp.
ATCAGGGTGGTGAAGCCGATCGCCACGGCGAACAGCACCCCATAGGGAATGCCGAGCAGGGTGAACACCACTATCTGCAGACCGCTGAGGATCAAGGCCAGAACCACCTGCCCACCGAAGTAGCCGCGGAAGGTGCGGAACAGGGTGCTGGTGACCAGGGGTCGCACCGACGCCGGCAGCCATTCGGCCAGCCCCGCGGCGATGCGTTCGCCCCCCAGCAGCAGGAAGACCGTGAGCACCAGCACGATCACGGCGTTCACCGTGATGCCCACGGTGGCCCCGAGGATCCCCAGCAGCCGCTGGCTCATCTGGGTGGCGAGCTTGCTGGTGCGAGTGATCAGTTCACTGCTGAGGTCGCCGAAGTCCGACGGCAGGCCGCGCTGGGTCGCCCACTCCTGCAGCTGACCCAGCAGGGTTTCGCCCTCCGCCAGCCAGCTGGGCAGGGCGGTGACCAGTTCGTCGAGCTGCTGCACCAGCCGCGGTACCAGCCAGAGCGCCGCCAGCACCGTCAGACCCAGGCCGAGCCCCAGCACCAGCAGCAGGGCCAGGGTCCGGGGCATCCCCTGCTCGGTGAACCAGCGGGTGGGGATGTCGAGCAGGAAGGCGATCAGCGCGGCCGTGAGGAAGAGGGCCGGGAAGGGAGCCAGGGGCACCAGCAGCTGGCGCAGCACCCAGAGGTTGAGCACCAGCAGCGGCAGGGCCAGGCTGAACCGCAGCCAGGGGGGCAGGACCAGCCGCTCGAGCATTGCGCGTAGACCAGGAAGGGTCAGGTACCGGGCTTCAGCTTGGCGGCCGCCGCGGAGGCCTGCCACCAGAAGCAGAGCCAGCAGGCGATACCGAGGAACTTCAGCCCCTCCTCCACCAGCTGCACGTCGGCGTAGTTCCAGGGCAGGTGATTCTGGATCTTGTCGAGCAGGATGGAACCGCCCAGCAGCGCCACCGCGGCAATAAACGTGGGCCCACCCAGCCACACCACGAGATCGCGGTAGCGGAACAGAATCAGCAGGGCGAAGATCGCATAGGTGATGTAGAGGAAATCGGCGCCGATGTACTTGTCATGGAGCAGGAACATGTCGTCGAGACAGAGCAGCAGCGAGAACACACCGCCGCACAGCAGCAGCTCCCGCACCCGCCGCCCGCCGCCCGCCAGCCCCGAGAACACGCTGAAGAAGCACACCGTGGCCGCCGCCATCCAGAGCAGATAGCCCAGGTTGGAGATCAGACCCACGGCCAGGGGCCGTTCGCAGGTCTGGGCCAGGTCGCGGATCACCAGTTCCAGGTTGTCGATCCCGGCGGCCCGGCTCAGCACCAGGGCGGCCACATAGACCACCAGCGCCGGAACCACCGCAACACCCAGCAGGCGGGCAAGGGGAGAGCGGAGGGGCACGGGCTCGGAACAAACCGCCCGGATCCTAGGGATGTCGTCTCCGACACACCACGGCAGCAGCTCTCAGCTGCCCATCCCCGCCAGGTAGGCGGCACTGCCCTGGGCCTGAAGACGGGCATCCTTGGCCACCACCTGATCGTGCAGGCCGTCGGCATGGGCCTGCAGCCTGGCGGCCAGGGCGGGATCGGCGATCGCCAGGATCCGGGCCGCCAGCAGACCCGCATTGGTGCCCCCACCGATGGCCACCGTGGCCACGGGAATGCCCGCCGGCATCTGCACGATCGAGTGCAGCGAGTCGACGCCGGCGAGCGCCCGGCTCTGCACCGGCACCCCGATCACCGGCAGGGTGGTGAGCGAGGCCACCATCCCGGGCAGGTGGGCGGCCCCACCGGCGCCGGCGATGATCACCCGCAGCCCCCGGTCGGCGGCGGCGCTGGCGAATTCCACCATCTCCAGGGGCGTGCGGTGGGCCGAGAGCACCCGCACCTCGCTGGGTACACCCAGCTCCGCCAGGATCCTCACCGCCGGCTCCATCGTGGGCAGGTCGGAATCGCTGCCCATGATCACCGCCACGGCCACCGGAGCAGGGGCCGCTGCTCCGGCTGCGGCAGGGCCTGAGCGGTTGGCGGTCGTCGGGGGGACGTCGGCCATGACGGCAGGGCACGGGCGTAGAGGATGGCATGGTGACCACCCCGCCGACTGCTGCCGTGCGCTGGCTCCGCAACGTCCGCCTGCCCGAACCCGAGCCCGGCTGCCATGGCAGCGGCCGGCGCTGGCGCGTGGGCCTCGACGACGACGGCCATGTCGCCGCCGTGGCACCGATCTCGGCCGGCAGCCATGCCTCCGGTGAGGACTGGCGCGGCGACTGGCTCTCGCCCGCGGGGGTGGATCTGCAGATCAACGGCGGGCTCGGCCTGGCCTTCCCCGAACTGGTGCAGGGCGACCTGCCCCGGCTGCGGGAGCTGCTGGCCCTGCTCTGGGACGACGGGGTCGAGGCGATCTGCCCCACCCTGGTCACCTGCGCGGTGGCGCCGCTGCGCCAGGCCCTGGCGGTGCTGGCCCTGGCCCGGGCGGAGCACCGCCCCGGGCGCTGCCGGCTGCTGGGCGCCCATCTGGAGGGTCCGTTCCTGGCGCCCGAGCGGCGGGGAGCCCATCCCCTCGAACACCTGGCGACTCCGGACGCGGCGGCACTGGAGCAGCGGATCGGCGGCTTCCGTGGCGGTCCGGAGGCCGACATCGCCCTGATGACGCTCGCGCCGGAACTGGCGGGGGCCGATGGCGTGATCGCGGCCCTGCGGGAGCGGAACGTGGTGGCGAGCCTGGGCCACAGCGCCGCCGATGAGGCCGAGGCGGCCCAGGCCTACGCCTCCGGGGTGGCGATGGTGACCCATGCCTTCAACGCCATGCCCGACATGCACCGCCGCGCCCCGGGGCCCGTGGCGGCGGCGGCCCTGCGCGGCGACGTGGCCCTGGGCCTGATCGCCGACGGCGTCCATGTGGCGCCCACCATGGCGGTGCTGCTGCAGCGGCTGGCTCCCGAGCAGGTGGTGATCGTCAGCGACGCCCTGGCGCCCTACGGCCTGGCGGAGGGGGTGCACCGCTGGGACCAGCGCCCCCTGATCGTGAAGGGCGGCAGCTGCCGGCTGGAGGACGGCACCCTGGCCGGCGTCACCCTGCCCCTGCTGGAGGGGGTGGTGCGGCTGGCTCGCTGGAGCGGCGCGGCTGGGCGCGCCATCGCCGCCGCCACCGTGCTGCCGCGGCGGGTGCTGGGGGAGCGCCGTTCGCTGCCGGATCTGCTGATCGGCCGTCCCCTGGGGGAGCTGCTGCGCTGGCACGAGGGACCCAACGGCCTGCGCTGGCAGCGGGCGGCCTGAGCCCCTGCCCCGCCCCTAGGATCCGCCCCACCCGTTTGGCCCCGATGCCCGCCGACCTGGAGCCGTCCACCGCCGCGGCCGACTGCCCGAAGGCGGCCGAAAAGGCCGCCGAGAAGGCCGAGGTGAAGGGCTACTTCGAAACCACCGGCTTCGAGCGCTGGCAGCGCATCTACAGCGAGAGCGACGAGGTCAACAACGTTCAGCGCAACATCCGCATCGGCCACCAGAAGACGGTGGACGAGGTGCTGCGCTGGGTGCAGGAGCAGGGCGACCTGGCCGGCCGCAGCTTCTGCGATGCGGGCTGCGGCGTGGGCAGCCTGGCGATCCCCCTCGCGGCCCTGGGGGCCGGCTCGGTAGAGGCCAGCGACCTCTCGGAGGCGATGGTGAGCGAGGCCGATCGCCGGGCCCGGGAGGCGGGCATCCCGGCGGAGCGGCTGCGTTTCAGCGCCTCCGATCTGGAAAGCCTGCAGGGCCGCTTCGACACTGTGATCTGCCTGGATGTGTTCATCCACTACCCCCAGCCGGCCGCCGAGGAGATGGTGCGCCATCTGGCGGGTCTGGCCGAGCGCCACCTGATCGTGAGCTTCGCTCCCTACACGCCGCTGCTGGCGATCCTCAAGGGAATCGGCCAGCTGTTCCCCGGCCCCAGCCGCACCACCCGCGCCTACACCCTCCGCGAGGAGGGGATCGTGGCGGCGGCTGCCGCCTGTGGCTTCCGGCCGGTGCGCCGCAGCCTCAACCAGGCCCCCTTCTACTTCTCGCGCCTGATTTCCTTCGAACGCGGCTGAGCGGCGTCTCAGCCGTCGCCGGCCCCCCGCAGCGGCGGCGGCAGCGGCGCCTCCAGCCGCAGCTCCCGCCCCTGGGGCAGCGGCAGGCTCAGCCGGTGGGCATGGAGGCGATAGCCGCCCTCCCCGGGCAGGCCCTCTTCCCTGGCCAGGCCCCCGGGGAGATAGAGCGGATCGCCCAGCAGGGGCGCCCCGAGGGCCGCGGTGTGGATGCGGATCTGGTGGGGACGGCCGCTGGCGATGGCCACCTCCACCAGGGCGCCCTCCGACCGGACCTCCAGCAGGGTGAGGGTGCTGAGGGCCGGCAGGGCTTGCGGATCGTCCGGGGCGGCCGCACACCAGAGGCGGCCCAGCAGAGGGTGCGCACGGCGGCCGATCGGCGTGCTGATCCGCACGGCATCACCGGCCGTCAGGGCCAGGTGGGGGGGGAGCTGAGCAGTGAGCGCGCGATACAGCTTGCGGCAGCGTCCCGCGCCCGCGGTGCCAGCCCCGTCGCCGTCGCCGCGGGCGCCGGTGCTCTCGCGCAGCAGGGCGCTGAGCCAGGCCCGGGAGTCCGGCCGGCGAGCGCAGACCAGCAGACCGGAGGTGAAGCGGCCGAGCCGGTGCACGGGCCGCGGCAGGCCGTCAGGATCGCCCGCATGCCGCCGTTCCAGCAGGCTCAGCACGGTGTGCTCCAGCCAGCCCCCGGCGGGCAGGACGGGCAGGCCGGAGGGCTTGTTCAGCACCAGCAGGTCTCCGTCGTCGAGCAGAGGTTGGGGCAGGGCCGGAACGGCGTCCTCCCGCCAGGGGGGCCGGTGCCAGGCCAGGCGATCCCCGGCCGCCAGCACCGCGTCCTGCCGCAACGGTTGGCCGTTGCGCTCGATTTCACCGCTCTCCAGACGCCGTTCCCATGCCGCCGGAGGCGAATGGAGGTATCGGCTGGCGTAGAAGGCCGTGACCCGCACGCCGCCCGCTGAAGCGTCGATGCGGTCGCGATAGATCCAGCCGCCATTGAGGGCGGGCGGCAGCCAGCCCTCGGCCATCAGCTCCGCAGCCGCAGGGGCCTCAGTTGCACCCCTGAACCGAGATCCGGTAACTGAAGCCCAGGGCAGCAGGCTGGCTGCTGGAGCCAACCCGGAAGTTCATCAGATTGGTGCGCTTACCCGGAACCGCGGAGAAGGGACCGAACATCCGCCCCGCGCCCGGTTCGAAGGTGGGCGTTTCGTTGATCACCTGCAGGCTGGTGCGATCGGTGAAACGCATGAAACCCGCCACCGGGAAGGTGGCACGCTCGCTGGAGGCGGAGGTGAAGAAGAAGCGGTGCCTGGCGAAGGGCTGATCGACGATGAAATCCGTGCTCCAGTTGGTGCGCCCCAGCAGGCGATCGGGCCCGATGCGCTTCGAGACCACCGGTTCACCCCCACCGCCCAGGGGCATCAGCAAGCGGCAGTTCGCCTGGGCCTCGGCCGGGTATCCCGATGGCGAACACGGCAGATGCGGCAAGGGCTCCGGCGGCGGCAGGCAGGATCCCCCTCATTCGACCAGCCCGTGCTCAAGGGCGAAACGTACCAGTTCGGTGCGGCTGGAGGTGCCGGTCTTGATGAACAGCCGGCTGACGTACTTCTCCACGTTGCGGATCGAGGTTTCCAGCCGGCGGGCGATCTCCTTGTTCATCATCCCTTCGGCCACCAATTGCAGCACCGAGGACTCGCGGGGCGTGAAGTCGAGCTTCACGTCGGGTGCCGCCTTCTTAACAACGCCGGTGCCGAGCATCGAGCGGATCTCGGTGATCTGCTTGGCCATCGCCCCGATGTCGGCGTCGGCGAAGCGGGCCGCCTCCGCCAGCAGCCTCTCCTGGCGCCGCACCACGTTGTTGACGCGGGCCACCAGCTCGTCGGGATCGAACGGCTTGGGGATGTAGTCGTCGGCGCCCGCCTGGAAGCCGGCGATGCGATCCGCCGTCATGCCCTTGGCGGTAAGGAAGATCACCGGGGTGCCCCCCAGCCGCTCATCGCCCCGCAGCCGCTTGAGCAGGCCGTAGCCGTCGCAGCGGGGCATCATCACGTCGGTGATCACCACATCGGGGATCAGCTCCTGGGCCACCGTCCAGCCCTCCTCGCCGTCGTTGGCGGTGGTGACCACGAAGCCCTCGTCCTCGAGGTAGGCCTTCACGGCGGTGCGCAGACCCGGCTCGTCATCCACGAGCAGCAGGCGCACTGGGGGTTTGGGAGCTTCGACGGCCTCGAGGGCCTGATCGGAGGGGGCCGCTTCGGCGGCGGTGGAGCCGGCAGGGCCGGACCCGGGATCGGATGCCATGGGCGAAATCTATCGACGATCAGCGCCTCGGCCAGCCTGGGGGGCCGGACTCGGGTCGATCAGCGGCCGATCAGCGCCCCGGCAGGATCTGCTCGCGCTCCGGCAGGGTGCCGGGATAGCCGAGGCTGCGGGCCACCGCCGAGAGACCCGCAGGATCCTTCCCGGCCTGCTCGGGATGGCACACGGCCCACCAGATCAGGTGGTCGAGACGGTTGGCGCTGATGATCGGCCCGCCGGGATTGAGTTCCCGCATGAACACCTGCCCCCCCTGGCCGGTGATGCGCATCGGGGCGTCGGGGGAGCAGCGCACCTTGTCGGTGGCCACGAACACCTGATCGCGGCGCTCGTCCCACACCCGCACGCTCCACAGACCGGGAACGGAGGGATCGGCCGTGGCAGCGAACACACCGATCACCTGGGTTCCCTCCATGCTCACGTTCTTCTGCAGGACCACCAGGCCGGGCGGCCGCGGCTTGCGGGCGTCCTCGGCCGCAGCGGGAGCGGCGGCCGGCGGGGCCTCGGCGCGGACCAGCGGCGGCAGGGAGGCCACCAGGACCAGCAGCAGCAGCGGCAGCAGCAGCCTGCTGGGCCTCAAGGTGAGTGGGGGAGGAATCAGCATGGGGTCATGCTGGCCTACCTCGACCACCACGCCACCACCCCCTGTGACGCCGCCGTTCTGGCGGCGATGGAACCCTGGTGGCGGGAGCACTTCGCCAACCCCTCCAGTCGCCAGTACCGCCCCGGGCTGGAGGCCGCGGCGGCGGTGGAGCAGGCCCGGGGCCGGATGGCGGCCGCCCTGGCGATGCCCCCGGAGTCGGTGGTGTTCACCAGCGGGGCCACGGAAGCCAACAACCTGGCGTTGAAGGGGGTGGCGGAGGCCGCCCTCGAACGGGGGGATCCGCGGCGAGGCCTGGTGACCCTGGCCACCGAGCACCGGGCCGTGCTCGACCCCCTGGCCTGGCTGGCCCGCCACGGCTTTCCGCTCACGGTGCTGGCGGTGGAACCCGACGGGCTGGTGGATCCGGCCCGGCTGGAAGCCGCCCTCGGAGCCGACACCCTGCTGGTGTCGGTGATGGCGGCCAACAACGAGATCGGGGTGCTGCAACCCCTGGAGACCATCGGTGCGCTCTGCCGTGCCAGGGGCATCCACTTCCACTGCGACGGCGCCCAGGCCGTGGGTCAGATCCCTCTCGAGCCTGCCCGCCTGGGCATCGACCTCCTCAGCCTGAGCGGCCACAAGCTCTACGGCCCCAAAGGCACCGGCGCCCTGGTGGTCGCGGAGGGGGTGCAGCTGGCGCCCCAGATGCACGGCGGCGGCCAGGAGGGGGGGCGGCGGGCCGGCACCCTGGCGGCGCCGCTGATCGTGGGCCTGGGGGCGGCGATCCAGGCGGCCATGGCCGACCGGGACAGTCGCGCCGAACGCCTGGCCGGTCTGAGAAACCGGCTCTGGCACGACCTGGAGGCCCTGGGGGGGATCAGCCGCAATGGCCATGCCGGGCTCTGCCTGCCCCACAACCTCAACGTCACGGTGGGCGGTCTGGATGGCGCCGAGCTGCACCGGCGCCTGCGGCGAAGGATCGCGGTGAGCAGCGGCTCGGCCTGCAGCCAGGGCAGCCCCTCCCACGTGCTGGCGGCCCTGGGGCGCAGCCGGGCCGAGGCTGCGGCCTCGATCCGCTTCGGCCTGGGGCGGGACACCACTGAGGCGGAGATCAACGCGGCGGTGGCGGCGGTGGCGGAGACGGTGGCCGAGATCCGCCGCCCTGCCTAACTTGCGGCCAAGCGGAGGCCACGGCGGATGGTTGTGCTGCGCGTCGGTCAGGCGCTGCGGGAGGGGTGGGAGGCCTTCCGGAGGGCGCCGGTGCCCTTCGTGGCCTTCAGCCTGCTGGTGGCCCTGCTGCAGCTGCCCATCAACGTGCTCCAGGACAGCGTGACCGTGGCGCGCAACCAGGGCGCCGCGCCGTCCGCCCTGCTGCTGTCGCTCCTGCTTTCCTTGCTGGCCCTCCTGGTGAACCTCTGGGGCATTGCCGGCCTGGTGCGGGGGGCCTGGATCGCTCTGGAGGGGGGCCGGCCCCGGCTGAGCACCCTGTTGCACTGGGACGGTGCCGCCCTGCGGCGCCTCTTGCTGGCCACGCTGCTGCTGGCCCTGCTGGTGCTCCTGCTGCTCGACCTCTTCCGCCCGCTCCTGCAGCCGATCCTGACCGCCCTGGAGGAGTCGGCCACCAGCGGCCTTCCCCCCACGCTCCCGGTCACCCCGCTGGGGGCCCTGGTGCTCGCCGCCGGGGCGAGTCTGGGTCTCTACCTGGCGGTGAACCAGAGCTTCCTGGGTCAGATCGCCCTGCTGGAGGGGCCGGGCCCCTGGCGCACACTTCAGCGCGGCCGGGCGGTGGTGGATCCCCAGTGGCTGCAGGTGCTGCTGCTGCACCTGCTCCAGGCGCTGCTGATCCTGATCGGCGTGCTGGCCTGCCTGGTTGGGGTGTTCGTGGCCCTGCCGGTGGTCACCTGCATGTCCACCGCCGCCTGGCGCCAGCTGGCCGGAACGGCCGATCCCAAGGGATTCGCCCGGGTGCCGGGCTGACGAACGAACGGATCAGGGCCGGGCTCAGGCTCGGGTACTGAGGATCAGGAAGCCGAGGATTCCAACGAGCGACAGCAGAAACTGGGCCACCCTGCTCACCAGCATTCCGGCCACCACCGCCAGGCCCACCAGCAGGGAGCGGCGTAGGCGCAGCAGACCGAACGGGCCCAGGGAGGTGGGGGCGGTGATCAGCTCGCCGAGGGAGGCCCCCAGCAGGGGGCCAAGCAAGGCCCCCACCAGGGGCCCGCCCACCGGCAGGGCCGGCAGCAGGCCCAGAAGCCCCACCAGCAAACCGATGCCGGAACCGATGTAGGCCCAGCGGGTGGCCTGCATCCGGGCCGCCCCCAGCACAAGGCCGAGGGCATCGGCGCCCCACCCCAGCAGCAGGATGCCGCCGGCCAGGGCGAGCACCGGCCAGCCGGCGCTCCAGCCCACCGCCCACACCCAGATCAGGGCGCCGAGGGGCAGCAGGGCGAGCCCCGGCAGCACCGGCAGGAGGGTGCCCGGCACCGCGAGCAGCTGCACCACCAGGGAGGACCACCACAGGATGTCGGTGCGACCGATCTCCGGCAGAGCAGGAAGGGTGAGGGTCATGGCAGTCGTCGGGCCACCCGCAGCTTGGCGGAACGGCTGCGGGGATTGGCCTCCACCTCGGCGTCATCGGCCACCAGGGGCTTGCGGGTGATCCGCTCCAGACGGGGATCCCCGAGGAAGGCGGTCTTCACGCGGCGGTCTTCGAGCGAATGGAAGCTGATGATCGCCAGGATGCCGCCGGGCACCAGCCAGTCGGGGGCGCGCTCCAGCAGGCGCTCCAGGGCCCTGAGCTCATCGTTCACCGCGATCCGCAGGGCCTGGAAGGTGCGGGTGGCGGGATGGATGCGACCGTGCCGGGCCCGCGGCGGGTAGCAGCCGGCCACGGCGTAGGCCAGCTCTTCCGTGCCACGGGGGCGGGCCGGATCCCCCCAGGGTCCCTGCTCCTTGAGGCGGCGGGCGATCCGGCGGGAGAGGCGCTCCTCGCCGTAGGCGTAGATCAGATCGGCCAGCTCCGTCTCCTCCAGCCGGTCGATCAGCTCGGCGGCCGTTTCGCCGGCCTGGGGGTTCATGCGCATGTCGGGATGGCCATCGGCCCGGAAGCTGAAGCCCCGCCCGGCCACATCCAGCTGGGGACTGCTCACCCCCAGATCCGCCAGCACCCCCACCAGGGGCGACGGCGGCGTCCAGTCGGCGAAGTTGGTGGCCACGATCGTTGCTCTCTCCCCGTGGGCAGCCAACCGCTCGCTGGCGGCGGCGCGGGCGGTGGGGTCCTGATCGAGACCGATCAACCGCAGGGTCGGGTGGTCGGCGAGCAGCAGGGAGGCGTGGCCGCCGCCACCGAGGGTGGCGTCCACCAGCAGGGGCGGCACACCGTCCGATGGAGGGGGCAGCTCGGCGAAGGCCTGCCGCACCGCAGCCGCCAGAACGGGCTGGTGGTGGAACTCGGAGGTTTCCGGCGCTGGAGCTGACCGATCACGCATCCGCCCTTCCTAAGATCCCGTAACCAGTTCCCCCCCCCCACCCGCACGGCGCCATGACCCAGCTGGAGACGCGCACGGAGCCGATGGTGGTGAATTTCGGCCCCCATCACCCGTCGATGCACGGGGTGCTGCGGCTGGTCGTCACCCTCGATGGCGAGGACGTGGTGGATTGCGAGCCCGTGATCGGCTATCTCCACCGCGGCATGGAGAAGATCGCTGAGAACCGCACGAACATCATGTTCGTGCCCTACGTGAGCCGCATGGACTACGCGGCAGGCATGTTCTACGAGGCGATCGTGGTCAACGCCCCCGAGCGCCTGGCCGACATCCCCGTACCGAAGCGCGCCAGCTACATCCGGGTGCTGATGCTGGAGCTGAACCGGATTGCCAACCACCTGCTGTGGCTCGGCCCCTTTCTGGCGGATGTGGGCGCCCAGACGCCTTTCTTCTATATCTTCCGCGAGCGGGAGATGATCTACGACCTGTGGGAAGCGGCCACCGGTCAGCGGCTGATCAATAACAACTTCTTCCGCATCGGCGGGGTGGCCGTAAACCTGCCCTACGGCTGGATCGACAAGTGCCTCGACTTCTGCGACTGGTTCGGCCCGAAGATCGACGAATACGAGAAGCTGATCACCAACAACCCGATCTTCCGCAAGCGGATCGAGGGCCTCGGCATCATCAGCCGCGAGCAGGCGATCAACTGGAGCCTCTCCGGTCCGATGCTGCGCGCCTCCGGCGTGCCCTGGGACCTGCGCAAGGTTGATCACTACGAATGCTACGACGACTTCGACTGGAACGTGGCCTGGGAAAAGGAGGGCGACTGCTACGCCCGTTATCGCGTGCGCATCCAGGAGATGCGCGAGTCGCTGAACATCCTGCGCCAGGCCTGCCGCATGATCCCCGGCGGCCCCTTCGAGAACCTGGAGGCACGCCGGCTGGCGGAAGGCAAGCAGAGCGAGTTCTTCGGCTTCGACTACCAGTACGTGGCCAAGAAGGTGGCACCCACCTTCAAGATTCCCAGCGGGGAGCTCTACACGCGCCTGGAATCGGGCAAGGGCGAGATCGGTGTCTTCCTTCAGGGCAACGACGACGTCACCCCCTGGCGCTTCAAGATCCGCGCCGCCGACCTCAACAACCTCCAGATCCTGCCCCATATCCTCAAGGGGGCGAAGGTGGCCGACATCATGGCGATCCTCGGCTCGATCGACGTGATCATGGGCTCGGTGGATCGTTGATGCGGCCGAAGCCTTCTTCAACCTGCTCTCGATCCTTTTCATGACATGAGGTGCCGCCTGCGGCCGCCTCGCTTCCATGCCCTGCCCAGGTACGGCTGGCTGCTGCCTCCGGCCCTCACAGGCTTCCTCTGGCTGAAGGGACTGCATCAGCTGCTGCCCGGGTTCTCCTGCCCGCTGCGGGCCCTCACCGGCATCCCCTGTCCCACCTGCTTCCTCACCCGGGCGACGGCCCTGGCCCTGCACGGCGATGTCACCGATTCGGTGCGCTTGCATGCCTTCGGCCCGCTGGCGGCGGGTGCCCTGCTGGCCTGGTCGGTGCTGGCGATCCG
>JBJTUJ010000313.1:0-3522 GCA_046080685.1 Cyanobium sp.
CGGCCCAGGGCGCCGCTCCGGGGCAGCTCCTCCCGGAGCCCCAGCGGCTGCAGGCCCGCCAGGATCAGGGCCCGGGCCTGCTCCAGCGGCAGGCCTTCCGGGCCCCAGGGCTCGGCGCTGGGCAGCGGTTCAGCCATCGTGCACCTCCTGGGTTCGCTGCCAGTCGCCGCTGCGGCCGCCGCGTTTGTGCAGCAGCCGCACCGGGCCGATGGTCATGGCGCGGTCGGCGGATTTGAGCATGTCGTAGAGGGTGAGCAGCCCCACCTGCACGGCCGTGAGGGCCTCCATCTCCACACCGGTGGGGGCGGTGGTGCGCACGGTGGCCTCGATCCGCAGGCCCACGGCGCCGGTGGTGGGCAGCGGCGCCTCGCCGATCTCCACCTCCAGGCCGCTGATCGGCAGGGGATGGCAGAGGGGGATCAGTTCGGCGGTGCGCTTGGCCGCCTGGATCGCCGCCACTCGGGCCACCGCGAGCACGTCGCCCTTGCCGGCCTTGCCCTCCCGCACCAGGGCCAGGGCGGCCGGATCCAGGCGCAGATAGCCCTCGGCCACTGCCTCCCGCGCCGTGGTGGCCTTGCCGGCCACATCCACCATGTGCACCTCCCCAAGGGCATTGAGATGGCTGAGGCTGGGGTCCATGCGCGGGTCGCCGCCGTTGCGGCCAGAACTTAGGCAGCCACCTGGCCGCATCGGCTGAACATTCGGCCCATCCGCCCTGTTCCGCCCTCTGATCTCCACCTGCACCCTCCACATGGTGGAAACCCGGCCGCTGGTGCCGCCGGTGGAATGGCTGCGATGTTGGCTGGGTCGCGGAACTGCCAACTCGGGGTTGCCCAACAGCATGGCCCCCTCCGCCAAACAGATCTGGCGGCTGGTCGTTGTTGGGACTGGGAGGGCGCTCAGCGAAGGGTGGGGAAGCGCCGGCGCAGGCGGCGGCTCCAGCCCAGGGCGGCGGCGGCGCCGGCCAGAGGCAGGGGCCCCGGTACCGGAGTTACCGGGGGTGTGTAGCCGCCGAGGTCCGCGCTGCTGGCCTTGAAGCCGATCAGCACACCGGGGATGAGGTCATAGCCGCTGGGCAGGTTGCCCACATCGCCGGGCGTGGAATTGACACTGCCTCCGGAGCTGATGCTGGTGCAGTTCAGCGTGGTGCCCAGATCGCATTGCACACGTTTGCCATCGATGGGGTTGTAGTACACATCGAACTGGGTTCCTGTGCCGTTCTGGGTCACCGAATAGTCGTTGTCGGTGCCGGCCAGCAGCAGATAGGAGCCGTCGTTCAGCATCGGACCCACCGCCAGGCCCTCCCACTTCTCGGCGCCCCGGCCCCCCAGAGCGGCCAGTGATGGGTCGTTCAGGATGTTGGCGGCCACCAGATCGGCAAGAGCGGAGGGGCTCTTGCTCACGGGATCCACGCCGGCAGGCAGGGTGATGCTGGTGAGAGGGATGTTGCTCACATCGTCGGCGCCGCTGATGTCGATGATGTAGATCTTCTTGTCGGGCGCGGCGATGTTGGCATCGGGCACGCCGACGCCGCGATTGTTGCGCTCCAGAACCATGAAGCGGTTGTCATCAAGTGCCACGATCGCCGAGATGCCCCGGCCTCTTGCGGGCGGGGCACTCGTGCCGTCGAGCTTGTAAGCATATTGAGCAACCGCGTTGCCGGTGCTGGTGTCGTACTTGACGATGCGGGTGAACAGGCTCCTGTCGAACCCGCTGCCGGGCTTGTTGTCGTCGCTGATCAGACCGTTCTGCAGCATCGCGTAGGCGTAACGGCCATCCGGGCTCACGGCGAGGCCCTCGAGACCGCGATTGTTTTCGCGGCCGGCTGTGAGCGTGCTGGAGGTGGCGTTGTAATTGATGACAGCACCGACCTTGGGCACCAGTTTGTCGGGCACTTCGTAGGAGCGCACGAACTGGCCGGTGCGGTCGAATTCATACACTGACGGGCCGTATTCGTCGCTCACCAGGAAGTTGCCGCTTTTCGGCAGGATCACCAAGCCCTCCGGGTCGAAGGCGTTGCCCAGGATGTTCGAAGGGTTGGGGGCCCGACCGTTGAAGTTCTGGTTTCCGTTGCGGAACAGGATCGTCTCCTGCACGGCGAAATTGCTGATCGCCCCGGTGAAGGGATTGACATCCAGGCTGAAGCGATTCAGGCGTGTGTTGTAGTCGATCGTGCCTCCGCCCGGGCCCCGGTCCGAGAGGCCCCACCATTGGTTACGGCTGCGGTCGTAGTAGAGGTCGGAGAAGAAGCCCAGGCGGCCGTCGTTCACGGCGTTGCCGCCTGATTTGTCGAGCGTCGCGCCGCTGATCGTGAGGCCGTTGACGAACTGGGGGGCTGCCTGGGCGGGCAGCAGCGAGAGCGCGGCGGCAAGAGCGGCGGCAAAGGCGGGGGTTCGCATCGTGCGTCGGGTTCGCGTGGGTAGGCGGACAGAGGATGGGGCGCTAGGGCCCGACGCTCATCGCTCAACAATGCGGTGCGTCACTGATGGCGACTTAATGACTGGGTTGCGAGTGGATTAAGAACCGCCTGCTCCAGCGCCCCTGGCCGGTCGCTGGCCGCCGGCCTAAGCCAGGCATTCCACCGAGGCTTCGCTCGTTCAGGTCAAGCACGGAGGGCGCTGACGGGTGGGCGCCTTCTAGGCTGAAACGTTGGCTTCTGCTGCGTGACGTCGGACCCATGATCCCCACCTCCAACCTCCACGTGGTGGAAACCCGGCCGCTGGTGCCGCCGGCCCTGCTGCACCGGGAGCTTCCGATCACCGAGGCCGCCGCCCGCACCGTGCAGCAGGCCCGGGAGCGGATCAAGGCGATCCTGCATGCCGGCGATCAGCGGCTGCTGGTGATCGTGGGCCCCTGCTCGGTGCACGACGTGGAGGCGGCCAAGGAGTACGCCGACGCCCTGGTGCAGGCCCAACGCCGTCATCACGACGAGCTGGAGGTGGTGATGCGCGTTTACTTCGAGAAGCCGCGCACCACCGTGGGCTGGAAGGGGATGATCAACGATCCCCACCTCGACGGCAGCTACGACATCAACACCGGTCTGCGGCGGGCCCGCACCCTGCTGCTGCACCTGGCTGAGATGGGCCTGCCGGCCGCCACCGAGCTGCTCGATCCGGTTGTGCCCCAATACATCGCCGACCTGATCAGCTGGACGGCGATCGGGGCCCGCACCACCGAGAGCCAGACCCATCGCGAGATGGCCTCGGGCCTGTCGATGCCGATCGGCTTCAAGAACGGCACCGACGGCAGCGTCACCACGGCGATCAACGCCATGGAGGCCGCCGCCAGGCCCCACCATTTCCTGGGCATCAACGAGAACGGCCACGCCGCCATCGTCAGCACCACCGGCAATCCCGACGGCCACCTGGTGCTGCGGGGCGGCAAGGGCGGGCCCAACTACGAGGCCGAGGCGGTGGAAAAGGCTGCCGCCCAGCTGGCGAAGGATGGGCTGCCGGTGCGGCTGATGGTCGACTGCAGCCACGGCAACTCCAACAAGGACTACCGCCTGCAGGGCTCGGTGCT